>JASHYU010000141.1 GCA_030042855.1 Thermoplasmata archaeon | reverse complement strand
GAGTCGCGAGCAGACGGCCGCTGAGGCCTCCCTTCGGATCGCGCTCGATCGTGCCTCCCGGCGAAGGCGGTGTCGTGGGCCCGACCTGCTGGGCCGAGAGCCCCGTCGGGTCCAGCGTCGCGTCCTGGTACAGGTGGAGAACGAGGGCGGGGGCCTCTCCCGCGGCGGCGGTGATCTCCCCGGGCGTCGGCACGCGGCGCTCCGCGAACTGGAACTCGGACCACCCTCCGACCACCCGGACCCACTGGCCGGGCGGAGTACGGAGCGCCTGCTGGCGCAGACGTTCCAGGGCCTCGGTCAGGGTCGCTACCCCGTCCCACCGAAGCTCGGCGAGATAGTGACGGCCTTCGCGGATGAAATGGAGGTGGGTATCGGTCAATCCGGGGACGACCGTGCGCCCGCCCGCATCGATCGTGCGCACGGTGGTGGACCGACGGGCGAGGGCCTCCGCGTCCGAGCCCAGCGCGACGACTCGCCCGTCGCGGACCGCGAGCGCCTCGACGAACGAGCCGCGCGCGTCGAGCGTCGCGATCTTGCCGTTGGTCAAGACCAGGTCGACCCCGCCCTCGGCTGGGCTCACGGCTTCACCGTACCTTGGCGGGAGGTCAGGTTGGGGCGGAATATGAACTAGGGTCGGTCCCCGTCCCAAGGCGTGGATCGCCGGCCCGCAACCGTCGATTCCCCCGGAGCTCCCCGAACCGACGAGCCTTCCTTGAGGCGGTCGGACCCGCAGCCCCCTCGCTCGGCGGTCACTCGACCACTTCTGGTGTACCGAACTCCTTCACCGGGCCGGTGCGGTCGAGGACCGCCCCCCAACGTGGTTCGGCCCCCACCGGAGTTCGATCCGCACGGGCGCGTCAGACTCGTGGCCGTCGCGTGGTCCCTGATGAACGGTCGGGCGTTCTCGCCCGACCCGAGTCCGGCTGGACGACATGCCGGGCGACGTCCACGGTCACGACGTCGGCCGGTTGCCGTCGAGCCGCGTCCGGGCCGACCTGGTAGAACTCGAAGCGGATCGTCGACGCGTCCGCTGCCACCCGCAGATAGCCGTACGTTCGGTCGTCGTGCCGGTCCAGCACGAGCCCGCTCGCGTCGACCACGGGTCGGGTGTCGAGGTACGAAACATCCGCCCCGTTCTTCGGTTCCCGGGCGACCGCTCCGAGCCTGGACTGGACCAGCTTGTCGATGCCGTGGCCCCCGTCCCCGCAGACGAGGAACGGGACCTGATAGTCCCCGCCCGCGAACCGGACCGTTCGCGTGTAGCGTTGGTAGTTGTGCGCGTGACCCGACAGGAACGCGTGAGGGTAGACACCCTCGGCCTTGCAGATCGTGTCGATGTCCGCGAGCATCCGGGGGCTCCCCCCGTGGGTCCCACCCCCGCCGGAGGTCGAGGACGCCGGGGCATAGTTGAACGGAGGGTGATGGGTCGCGATCAGGAGCGCCCCCGGATAGTTCTCCTGCTTCGCCCGGGCGAGCTGGGCGGTCAAGAACTCGAGCTGATAATCCGGGATCGTGGCCCACTGGCCGTTCTCGCTCGAGATCACCCCGGGATCCTCGAGGGCGTTGCTGAAGAGGCCCAGGATCCGCACGTAGGGCGCCTCGAGCGCGAAGTACACGCCCGGCTCGGTCGCCGCCGTCCGGTGGAGCGAACCGGCTTCGGGCGTCACGACCGGTTCGGTCGCGCAGAAGTTCCTCTGGAACGTGACCAAGGGTTCCGCCGCGGGCGGGGTTCCGGGAACGATGAACGAGTCGTGGTTCCCCGGGATCGCGAGGATCGGGCCGGGATAGTTCCGGTACGGCTCGTAGAACTCGTCGTAGTAGTACTGCGCCTCGCCGAAATCGTAGACCACGTCGCCCAGGATGTAGAGAAAGGCGGGCCGGTCCTCGGGCGGCGAGGTGTGGCAGTCGGCCGTGATCACGTCGGAGACCCGGAGCTCCCCGGGGTACTTCGCCATCGTCGTCGCGCCGATGTCGCCCACCATGTGGAAGACAGCGCGGCCGGCGGACCGGATCGTCTGGACGACCTCGGGCTGGACGACCTCGGGCCCGTGCGGTCCCCAGACCGTCTCGAGGGAGTAGAGGGCGTTCGCGGGGGCGCGGGAACGCGGGAAACCGACGACGTCCTCGTAGAGCAGCTGCTGGATCTGCTCGTACAGCCGGGCGTCGGACGGGTGGGGCACTTTGAAACGGGTCGGATCGGGGGTGGGCCTCCCCTCCGTGAACACCGGTTCGTCGAACAGGGGTTGCGGTAGAGGAAACGCCGGGTTCCTCGGCATAACGGTCCACGGTGGTGGGTCGCCCTGGGACGGGGCGACGGGCGGCAAATACGTTTCGAACCGAACTAGCGAAGTCTACGGGAACTCACTGGAGGACGACCGCCTGGGACAAGCCGCCTTGCTCGGCTGCCGCCCGTCGCAGGGAGGGCCGAACGGCCGGACTACTCGGTCGGATCGACCGCCGGCTTCCAGAGCAGTCCTCGGCGATAACTCAAGAACGCAAGGATCACCCCGCCGACGACCAGTCCGGTGCCCCCGGCGTACAGACCCCCGCTAGGGTCGACCTCGGGATGGCATCCCGGGACCTGCGCGCACTGCTGGTTGAACGACGAGACGGAGTGGGAGATGAGGTCTCCGGCGATGACCAGACTTATCCCGGAGAGCAGGAGGGCCAACCCGACGGACAGGAGAATGATGCCGAGCGGCGACCGGCGAGTGGCCGGAGGAAGGGAGGTCGCCCCGAACTCGTCGAGCGTAGGGGATTCGTCCGGCGTGGGCTCGTCGTACCCGCGCTCCTGCCCCTCGATCAGGGGATGGAGCTCCCGGGGGTCGGTCCCGGGAACCGGCCCTTGACAGTCGGGGCAGACGGTCGCACCGTCCGGTAGGGCTCGGCCGCACGCGGGGCAGGTTCGTGGCGTCCCGGACTCCGCCGGCATCGCGGTACCGCGGTCACGTTCCTCGCGCTTAGAACGGTACGCGTGCGGCCGGCACGGCCGTCCCGACCCGTTATGCGAGACCGGCGTTTTGACCGACTCGCCACGGTGGAGTCCGCGGCGGAGGGAACGACGGGATGAGAGCCATGGTCTTCCGGCCGGCGGCCGTTCGCGGCGACCGGTGGCTCGACGAGGAGGAGGCGCCGGTCCCGGTCCCGGGCGAGCGGGAGGTGCTGGTGCGTGTCGATAAATGCGGCATCTGCCGCACCGACCTTCACGTGGTCGAGCAGGACCTGCCCCCACTCCTTCCCGCCGTCATCCCGGGTCACGAGATCGTCGGACGCGTGGAGAAGGTCGGCCGAGAGGTCTCCACGCTCTCCGAGGGGGATCGCGTGGGGGTCCCGTGGCTGCACCGGACCGACGGTCGGTGCGAGTTCTGCGTGACGGGGCGAGAGAACCTCTGCGAGAACAAAGTGTTCACCGGCTACTCGGTGAACGGGGGCTACGCGGGGTACGTCACCGGGGACGAGGGGTACGTGTTCCGATTGCCGGAGGGAGACGCCGCCCGTCAGGCCCCGTGGATGTGCGCCGGGATCATCGGGTACCGGGCGCTCAAGGTGGCCCTTCCCCGACCAGGGGAGCGCATCGGCTTCTTCGGCTTCGGCGGGTCGGCCCATCTCACCCTACAGCTCGCCGCCAAGCTGGGCTACGAAACCGTCGCGTACACCCGGAACCCGACCCATTCCGAGCTCGCGCGGAGTCTGGGTGCCTCCGAGGTCGTCCTCTCCCCGGACAACCGGTCGGCGTCGCCGACGCCCACGCTCGACAGCGCGGTCGTCTTCGCCCCGGTCGGAGAGGTGGTGGTCCAGGCGCTGCACGAGCTCAAGCGGGGCGGGAAGCTCTCGATCGCGGCCATCCACATGAGCCCGATCCCCGAGATCGACTACGACCGCCTCCTGTTCGGGGAACGGACCCTCCTCAGCGTGGAGGCGAACACGCGGGAGGATGCCCGGGAGTTCCTCGCGCTCGCGAACCGCCTGAAGCTCGAGAGTACGGTGAGCGTCCGGCCCCTCGCTCACGCGAACGAGGCCTTGAGTGAACTCAAGACTGGGAAGGTCGCGGGCGCCTTGGTCCTCGACTGCAGCTCGGCCGCGTAACACCCCGGGCCGACGGCGTCCCTAGTGCGCCTCGCTCTCCCGATAATTCGGGACGGGGCTCCTTCCGGCCGGGGCCGGGCGCGCCTGGGAGGACGAGACGACCGGAGCGCCCGGCGAGGCCGGCTTCACCGGGGGGAGCAGGGTATCGGAGGTGCGTCGGGCGGCCAGCACCGTGAGGACGAGGTCGTTGTCGACCCGGTAGGCCCGGTGGGCCACGGCGTACTCGATGACCAGGTCGGCCAGCTCGAGCAGACGGCGGGGATTCCCGCCGCTGGCGCCGTTCATGGTGGACACCGCCTCGCCATCGAATGGGAACGTGGGGTCGAGGTCCTCGACGACGCGCTTTACCAGGAGTTTCTTCGCGATCAGGAGGGCCGCCTCATCGTCCTTGAGGCGCGTCAGGAGGAACGTCCGGTTGATCCGCTGGGCGAAGGCGGGGTGGTTGGCCGCGATCCATGGGAGGTAGCTCGTGTAGCACGAGAACATCACGAGCACGCCGGGCTTGATGCCGTTCGCGACCTCCTGCAGCACGCGTACGAAGGCGTCGACCTCCCGCGATTCGATGAGGTTGTGGAGGTCGTTGAGCAGCAGGAATGAGGGGGCGCTCTCGCTGAGGGCGAGGGCGATCGTCTTCCCGGCCTCGGAAGGATCGTACTTCTCGTCCTTGATCTTCTCGAGCGCGGCCATCCGCCGGATCCACGACGGTCCGCCGAACGCCTTGATCAGACCGGACTCCTTGGCGGCCTTGCCGAACTCCTGGGCCAGGCCCCGGAGGACCCACGGGGTCTTCTCGGTGAGATCGAAGTAGACGGCGAACGCCTTCCGCTCCTGGGCCTCGGCCAGCGTGAAGCGCAGGCGCTCGGTCTTCCCCGCGCCGAGCTCGCCGATCAGCGCGAGGACCGCACGATTCTCCTTGTCGTAGACCTCCTCGCGGATCGACTGCAGGCTCTGGTCGACGTCCTGGTTCACGTGGAAGAGCGTGACGTCCTCGAGGTTCTCGGTCGCGAGGTCGCGGAACGGGTTGCCGGTGAGACCGTAGCGCTCGTAGGTCAGTCCGGGCATTCCCGTGTCCCCCTCGACGTGCTAGAGCACGCGGCTCCGCAGGTCGATCGCAATACGCTTACCGTCGAAACTATAGTAGATGTTGCGGTCCACGAATCGCCCGTCGACCCATTTCGGAATCCGGAGGAACCTGAGAATCCCCTCGTTGCCCTCCTGGGCGTGGAACTCGATGTACCCTTCGGCGAGGTGCGTCAAGATCGCCT
>JASHYU010000012.1 GCA_030042855.1 Thermoplasmata archaeon | reverse complement strand
CCCGGAGCATGGGGACGACCTTGCGCCAGCGATCGGCTCCGGACCCGGCCTGGACGAACCAGTACCCGCCGAATCGCATCGCCTCGATCCCGCTCGAAGCGTGGTAGGCGAGGCCCCGTTCCTCGCGCACCCGTTGAAACAGCCGGCTCAAGAGCGGACGCCCCCCAAGCACCTCGTTCGCGAGAAAGGCCGCCGGGTACAACGGCGAGCCGCGGGCGACGGAGAGGCCTCCCAGTCGGATCTCGACCTGGCTGCGGCCGGGAAGGGCGATCGTGCGCTCGTCCGGCCGGGCCGGCGGGAGGGGCGGGATCTCGAGCGGCGGCGACCGCTCGGACGCGAAGCCGCGGAAGAGCCTCCGCACGACGCGCTCCAGTAGGGGAAGTCCCGTGGGGAGGGTCACGACCAGGACCGCGCCTTCGCTCGTGTAGTGCGCTCGGTGGAACCGGACGAGGTCGGGGCGCGCGATGCGATCGATCGTGGCGGCGGAACCGAGGCCGGACGTCGCATAGGGGTGCCGGCGGGGGAACAGGGTCCGCAGGAGCTCGCGGTCGGCCCGCGGTCCCGGCTGACCGACCTCGCGGAGCTGCCGCTCGCGAAACTGGCGAAGGGCGCGCTCCAGGTCCGTGGGAGCGAACCGGGGCCGGAGCACGACGTGCGCGAGGAGAGCGAGGAGCCGCTCCCACCCGTCCGCCGGCCCCCAGATCGTCACTTCCCCGGATTCGGGAGCCGCGTGGTGGGCCAGCGAGGCGCCCCGCCGATCCAGTTCGCGCGCGAGCGCGACCCGGTCGTACGGTCCCGCCGCGCTCCCGAGCAGCTGGTTCACGAGCCGGGCCGTGCCCTCCCGGCCGGGCGGATCGAACCCCCAGCCGGCGGGCCCGACGTAGGTCGCGGAGAACGTCCGCGCCCCGGTCGGCGACGGCTGCCGGACGAGGCGGAGCCCGTCCACCGCGACGCCCTCTTCGAGGCGCAGCGGGTCGCGCGCTTCAGCCCGCACGGGCACTTCCCTCCGGCTGGAAGCGGACCACCACCCGCGCCTCGGGTCGGAACAACTCGCGCGCCCGGGTCCGCACCTCGCGCTCGGTCACCCGGAGCACGGCGCGGTAGAGCTCGTCCTCGAACCTCGGGGGTCCGAGCATCGAGAAGAACCCCAGTCGGAAACTGGTGCGCGACGCCCCCTCGTAGGCGAGATCCGCCCCGCGCCGGACCTTCGTGCGCGCGTCCCTGAGCTCGCCCGGCGTCGGTCCCGAACGGGCGAGCCGCTGGACGACGTCCTCGACCGCCCGCTCAATCCGATCGAGCGAGATGCCGCCCGCCGCCTGCACCTGGATCGTGAAGAGCCCGGGATACAGGCGCGGCCGCCACTCGCTCACCGCCCGTACCGCGAGTCCCCGGTCGACCAGCGCGCGGTAGAGCCGGGCGCTCGGGTGTTCTCGACTGCGGCCCCATCCCCCCGCGGCGGCGAAGAGGCGCGACTCCCCTCCGAGGATCGTGTCGATCACGAGCGTCGCCGGGGTCGCCGGATCGGCGACGCCCGGAGAACGCCACCCCATCTCGAGGTACGGGGTCGTTCCGGGGCCCGCGAGCTCCGATCTCCGCTCCCCCGCGGGCGGCGGCTCGATCTCGGGAACGTTCGGATCGTCGCCCGTGGTGGGCAGACGCGAGAAGCGATCGCGGATCTCCGCGCTCGTCGCAGGGAGATCGAACCCTCCCGAGACGACGAGGACCGCATTCCGCGTCCCGTAGAACCGCCGGTAGTACTGGCGCAACTCCTCCGGAGTGAGGCGCTCGATGTCCTCCCGACGGCCGAGCGGATCCCAGCGATACGGGTGGACCCGGAAGCCGAGCTGGTAGAGCTCCTCCTCGACCCGGAACTCGGGCCAATTCTCGTTCCCTTCCCGCTCCGAGTGGATCACCGTACGTTCCCGTTCGACCTCAGGGTCGGTGATGAGCGCCCGGGTCATCCGATCCGACTCGATGTCGAGGGGGACCTCGAGGTGACCCCGCGGCACGGTCGTAAAGTAGGCGGTGAAATCCGTATCGGTGAAGGCGTTGATCTCGCCGCCCACGCTCACGACGGCGCGGTCGATCTCGCCCTTCGGGTAGCGCGGCGAGCCCTCGAACAGCATGTGCTCGACCCAGTGAGAGGCGCCGGTGATCCCGGGTCGCTCGTTCTTCGAACCGACGCGGTACCACACCCACACGCTCGTGGTCGGGCTGTCGGGGAGCGGCGCGAGGAGCACGCGAAGACCGTTCGCGAGCTCGAAGGCATGCACCCGGGGCCGGCCGACACCGGAGCGAGACATGGCACTAACCGCACTCCGGGTCGCTTATAAGCCCCGGGCGGCCGTACGCGGTCCGAGCCTTCGCGCAGCCTCTCCGGGGGGGTCGCTCGGTCGCGGGGACCGGAGCGCTCCGCACGGACGCAATGGTTAAGGAAGCGCCCCCGCCATCGTTCGGCGTGCACGCGGCGATCCGCCTAGTGCGCCCGGCCAACCTCGCGGTCTCGTTCGTCGGGACGATCGTCGGCGGGCTCGTCGCCCGGGGCGCGGGAGTATCGGTCCCGGCGACGCTCTGGGCCTATCTGGTGCTGGCCGGGATCTCGACCGCCTGCGTGACCGCCGCGGGCAACGTGCTCAACGACGTCCTGGACCTCGAGGTCGATCGCACCAACCACCCGGACCGGCCGCTCGTGACCGGGGCGGTACCCGTCGGGACCGCGCGAGGCCTGGTCGTGGCCCTCTTCTTCGCGGGGCTGTTCCTCGTGCTCCCGGTGATCGCGGTGGCGCCCCTGGTCGGCGTCATCTTCGCCCTCGCGGTCACGGCGCTGCTGGGATACGAGTTCCTCCTCAAGGCGCGGGGGTTCGTCGGCAACCTCGTGGTCGCCTTCCTCACGGCGATGGTCTTTCTGTACGGGGGGGCGGCGGCGGGGAACGCGGCCCTGCTCCTTCCGTTCGCCGGGATGGCGTTCCTCGCGACGCTGAGCCGGGAGGTCGTCAAGGACATGGAAGACGTCCGGGGGGACGTCGGGCGCCGGACGCTGCCGATGACCCACGGGCTCGGCTACTCCACCCGGGTCGCCCGGACGAGCGTGCTCGCGGCGGTCGTGCTGAGCGCGGTCCCCCTCGCCTGGTTCGTCGCGCCCGCCTCGGCCGCGGGAATCGTCTACGTCGCGATCGTCCTCCTCGCGGACCTCGTGTTCGCCGTGTCGGTCCTCCACCTGCCGGAGCGGCTCCACCACGAGCAGTCGCTGAGCAAGGTCGCGATGTCGGTCGCGCTGTTCGCGTTCCTGGCGGTGGCGTTCCGATGACCGCCGCCCCACCGCCCGGTCCGGGCCGGGTCGAGCGCTACCTCGCCCAGCAGCTGGCGGGAGGCCCCCTCCACTTCACGCTCATCGACCCGGACAAGTCGCCCGGCGAGACCGCCGGCCAGATCGCCCGCGGCGCGGTCGAGCTCGGGAGCCACCTGATCCTG
>JASHYU010000140.1 GCA_030042855.1 Thermoplasmata archaeon | reverse complement strand
AGAGCACGTTCTGGCTCCTCGACATCGGCGCGCCACGCTGGGCCCCGCTCCACATGACGGGGACCCCGTGGAAGATCGAGGTCGGCGAGACCGACCGCTACCTCCATGTCGGGGACGCGGTCACGGTGCAGGTCGAGAACCTCGACCCCACCGGCCGCATCGGCGTCACGATGATCGGGGAGAACCTGGGGAAGCTCGAGGGCGGTACGATCGTCCACGTGTCCGCCGCGCGCATCCCGCGGGTCGTCGGGCGGGGGGGCTCGATGATCGGGCTCATCACCCGGCTCACCGGCGCGGAGGTCGTCGTCGGGCAGAACGGGCGGATCTGGGTCAACGGCGCGCCGGACGCGATCCGGCGCGTGGCCTCCGTGCTGCGGCTGATCGAGGAGAACGGCCACCGATCGGGCCTCACCGAACGGGTCGAGAGCTATCTTCTCTCGACGATGCCAACCGACGAGACCGGGCCCGCCCCGCCCCGGGCCGCGGCCGGCCCCCGGTCGGACGCACCCGCGGGCCGGGACGCCCCGGCGACGGAGCCGGCCGGGCTCGACCCCGAATTCGAGGGCGACGGGGGAGGGGACGCCGACGGGCCGTCGGCGCCCTGACGGTCGCCCAGGATCACATTCCAGGAGAACAACACTATGGGAAGCGTGGGAGCCAACGAAGTGCCCGTCCTCCTGAGCCCCGAGGGGCTCCGGATCGACGGGAGAAAGCTCGACGAACTCAGACCGCTATCGATCCGGGCCGGGGCGTTGCACCAGGCCGACGGGTCCGCGTACGTCGAATGGGGCGCGAACAAGGTCTTGGCCGCCGTCTACGGGCCGCGCGAGGTCCACCCGCGCCACCTGCAGCAGAACCACAAGGCGGTCATCCAGTGCCGGTACAACATGGCCGCGTTCTCGGTCGACGAGCGCAAGCGGCCCGGTCTCGACCGCCGCTCGCAGGAGATCTCGAAGGTCATCGGCGAGGCGTTCGAGTCGGTCGTGTTCGTCGAGGAGTACCCGCGCACGAGCATCGACGTCTACATCGAGGTCCTGCAGGCGAACGCCGGGACGCGGTGCGCCGGGATCGTGGCGGCCTCCGTCGCGCTCGCGGACGCGGGGATCCCGATGGCCGATCTGCTGCCCGCGGTCGCGGTCGGGAAGGTCGGCGGGGCGATCGCGCTGGACCTCAAGAAGGAGGAGGACAACTTCGGCGAGGCGGATCTCCCGATGGCGCTCGTCCCCCAGTCGGGCCGGCTCGTGCTCCTGCAGATGGAGGGCCACATGACCGAGCCCGAGCTCGCGCAGGCGCTCGACCTCGGCGTGAAAGGTTGCCGCGCGATCTACGAGGAGATGAAGCGGGCGCTGCGCGAACGCTATGCGGTCGGGCCGGTCGCGGAGGGCGGGGCATGAGCGAGGAGATCGACGCCGAGATCCGGACGACCCACGTGCTCGACCTCGCGGCCGAGGGAAAGCGCCTCGACGGGCGCGGTCCGGACGAGTACCGGAAGATCACGATCGAGCCCGGCTTCGTCACGACCGCGGACGGCTCGGCGCTCGTCCGCATCGGGGACTCGGCGGTCGTCGCCGGGATCAAGCTCGAGCCGGGGAAGCCGTTCCCGGACACGCCGAACGCGGGCGTGCTCACGACCAACGCCGAGCTGATCCCGCTCTCGAGCCCGACGTTCGAGCCGGGACCGCCCCAGCCGGGGGCGATCGAGGTCTCGCGCGTCGTCGACCGCGCGATCCGCGCGGCGGAGACGATCGACCTCACGCGGCTCTGCGTCACCCCCGGCGAGAAGAGCTGGGTCTGCTACGTGGACATGCACGTCATCGACCACTCGGGGAACCTCATCGACACGGCGCTCCTCGCCGCGCTGAGCGCGCTCACGCACGCGACCGTGCCCGCGAAGCGCTTCGGGATCGCGGAGGCGGACTATCCGCTCGACATCCGGCACTACCCGATCGAGTGCACCTTCGTCCGGCTCGGGGACGCGATCGTCGTCGACCCGACGTTCGACGAGGAGCGGAGCGCCCAGGGCCGCCTCACGGTCGCGACGGACGAGGGCGGCCACGTGGTGGCGATGCAGAAGGGGCTCGTCGGGGCGTTCTCGCCGGACGACGTCCGGGAGACGGTCCGCCGCGCCTTTCGCCACGGCGACGAGCTCCGGGCGCGCGCGAGAGGAGCGAACCCGTGAGCAAGCGTACGAAGAAGGTCGCGTCGACCGGCTGGATGGGTCCGCGCTACGGGATCCGGATCCGGCGCCGCGTGATCGACATCGACCAGGCGCGCGCCCGGGCCTCCGCCTGCCCCCGCTGCTCGACCGTCACCCTCCACCGGGTCGCGAGCGGGATCTTCGAGTGCCGCCGGTGCGGCACGCGCTTCGCGTCGAGCGCCTACGTCTTCCAGGCGCCGCCGCCGATCTCGCGGGCCGAACGCGACGAGGCCGGCAACCCTTAAGCGGCCGGCGCCGCTAGAACGGACGGCATGTTCCGCTGCATCCGGTGCGGGGAGGCCCTGCCCTCCGACGCGAACCTGTTCGGGGTCCGCTGCGACAACTGCGGCGGCAAGATCTTCACGAAGGAGCACCCGAACGTCAAGAAGACCCTGAAGGCGCGCTAGCACCGGCTTCCTCGGGCGTGACGAGGCTCTGGATCTCCACCCAGAGCCCGTCCGGGTCCTCGACGAACCCGATCCAGTACCGTCCCTCCTCGAGCCACGGCTCGATCGCCACCTTGACGCCGCGGCGACGCAGCCGCTCGATCGTCTCGCGGGCGTCGGCCACGTCGAAGCCGATGTGGTCGAGTCCCTCCCCGGGCGCGTACGGCGTGCGGTGCGGGGAACCGGCGGGGTAGAAGTTGAGCTCGAGCTGGACCCGGGAGTCGGGGTCCATGAGATTGACCCACGTACCGCCGTGGCTCATCGTGCCGCGCTTCCGTTCGACCAGCCCGAGGTACTCCGTATAGAACCGGAGCGACCGGTCGAGGTCGTTGACCCGGATCCCGACATAGCGGAGCGTCATCCCGGGCCCCATCGGCCCGTCGAGTATAGCCCTGCGGTCCCCCGACCGGCCGGCCGGGCGACGGATCCCGCGGTACCGGCGCGCGCGACGGGCCGGGCGCGCCTCGACGCGGTCGGACCTCGCGACCTCCCGGTCCGGCCGGCGAGAGGCCCCCCGACGGTACGGGTCGCGGAACGCTCTATAGCCGCCGGCGCGTCGTGCGGCGGATGGGCGGGCCGACGCTGACGTTCCTCGGGGGGGTCCGGGAGATCGGCGGGAACAAGATCCTGATCGAGGACGGCCCGGACCGGGTGCTCTTCGATTTCGGTCCCTCGTTCTCTCGCCGGTGGGAAGAGTACTACTACAACTTCCTCCAGCCGCGCTCGACGAGCCCGGCGAAGGACCTCCTCGAGTTCGGGCTCGTGCCGCGGCTGCCGGGGCTCTACGCGCGGGAGGCGCTCGCGGACGCGGACCTCGCCTACCGGGCGCCCGAGGTCCACGCGATCTTCATCTCGCACGCGCACGCCGACCACGCCGGACATCTCGGTCTGGTCGACCCCGAGATCCCGGTGTACGTGGGCGAGGGGACCCGGGTCCTCCTCGACGCGATCGAGAACTCGACGTCGATGAAGTACGGGCCGCACGCGTGGCGCACGTTCCGGGACCGGTCCCCCGTGCAGGTCGGCCGGATCGAGGTCGTGCCGTTCCCGGTCGACCACTCGGTCCCGTTCGCCTACGGATTCCTGATCCGCACGTCCGAGGGCACGGTCGTCTACACCGGCGACTTTCGTCACCACGGACCCCGGGCCGCGGACTCGTTCGAGTTCTTCCGCGCCGCTGCGGCCGAGGATCCCGTCGGCCTCCTGATCGAGGGGACCCGCGCGGGCCCGGACCGCCGGCGCAACCTCTCGGAGACGGGCGTCCGGACCGAGGTCGATCACCTGCTCGCCCGCCACGCCGACCTCGCGCTCGCGTGCACCTACCCCCGCGACGTCGATCGGTTGAACACCCTCCACGCCGCCGC
>JASHYU010000139.1 GCA_030042855.1 Thermoplasmata archaeon | reverse complement strand
TGGCGAACAACACCCCGATGTTGATCGTCGCGTCGAGGAGCGTCGGTTGGGCGAAGAGGCCCCACGGGGCCGCGAAGACGTTCAGGAAGACGGCGCAGAGGAGGAACTGCTTCATCCAGCCGTTCCAGCGCAGGATGCCGAGCAGCCGGCCCGAGTGCTCGAACAGGCGCCCGTCCTCGAGCATTCCCAATTCCATCAGCCCCGCGCTCTCCACGGGCAGGCGACCGATCTCGGCCAGGAGGAGCAGGAAGAACGCGCCCGTCACGAGCAGGTGCGTCGGGGAGAGGTACGCCGAGGTCGAGGAGGTCAGGAGGTTGTTCGTGACGTACGGGTTGTTCGTCCCGGTGATCACCGCCACCGCGAAGAAGACGACGATGAGGGTCGGCTCACCGAATGCCGCGAAGGACACCGTCCGGCTGGCCCCGAGGGCGGCATAGTTGCTGCCCGAGTCGAGCGCCGCCAGGAGGGTCAGCGTTCCGGCGAGGGCGAACATCAGCCCGCCGCCGAGAAAGTCGACGGTGGAGGCGAACGGGATCGGATACGGGGTGATGATGGGTACGACGATGGAGATCAGCAGGTACGCGCCGAACGCGAGGATCGGGGCGATCACGAAGACCGCCGACGAACCCTCCGGCACCAGGGTGTCCTTGCGCAGATACTTCGCGAGATCGAGGTACGGCTGGAAGATCGACGGACCCCGCCGGGACTCGGTCCACGCCTTCCACCGCGCCGACACCCCCGCCAGCAGCGGGGCGAGGAGCAGTACCGTCGCGGCCTGAAGGATGTTGACCGCTTGCTCGGTCGCGTTCACCGTGCCTACTCCCCTGTGCGAGAGTAGGCGTCATTGGCCCGAGGGCGGTTTGCCGGGAGACCCGGCCGGCGGACGCCTCCGCCGACAGTTTAGGAAACGCAGCAGTACTTAGGCGTGGCGCTGGGGTGCGGAGGTGGAGCCGTGCGGAATCGGCTGTACCGCTCCCGCCCGGAGCCTCCCCCTCGCGTCTCCCCTAGACCTCTCCGATCGTCGAGATCCGAGCGTCGGTGACCTCCAAGCGACGGATCGAGCCGGTCGGAACGTCCAGATCCCACATTCCGCCCGCCGACCGCCCGGCGGCGTGCGCGAGGAGGAGACGGATCGGGACGTCGTGCGTGACCGCCGCGATCACGGCGCCCTCGTTCCGGAGCGCGATCCGATGCAGCGCTCGGACGACGCGATCCGCGGCGGAGCGAACCGCCTCTCCGCCCGGCGGGGTGACCTCCGCCGGATCCGAGAGAAACCTTCGGTAGAGGTCGCCGTCGGTCTGCGCCACCTCGTCGGGCGAGCGTCCGCTCCACGACCCGTAGTCGAGGTCCCGGAGGTCCGATTCCACCGTCACTTCGAGCGCGTGCGGCGACGCGATCGCCTGCGCGGTCTGCCGGGCCCGGTCGAGCGGGCTCGAGCAGATCTCCCGGAGTACGACGTTCCTCAGCCGGTCCGCGGCCCGGAGGGCCTCCGCCCTTCCGACCGCATCGAGCGAGGGATTCTCGCGCCCGCGAAATCGCCCTTGCGCGTTGAGCGGCGTGCGGCCGTGTCGCACCAGGTAGACGAGGCAGCCTCGGAGCGGCGATCGGACCTCGGATGAATCGCGGGTGGCCATGGCCCCAGCTCCCAACATCGAAGCCGAGAGACCGGAGGCTTTTCAGGCTGGCCTCCGGTTCCGTCGTGACGCCGGGCGTCGTTCCGACCCCGCGGCCCTTCGTCGGTGCGCGCGGCCGGCAAATCCTAAAGAGACCGCGGCCGAATGGCCGACCCGGCGATGGGGCTCGCCGGAACTTCCGCGTCGCGGACGATGGCTCCTACGGACGGAACCGATGTGGCCCCCGACCCCGGATCCCTGCGGACGACGAGCGAAGGGCGATCCGTTCCAACGGCCGCCCGGTCGACCGGCGCCCCTGGGGGCCGCTCCATGACGTCGGATATCGCGCGGAAGCCGGGTCGAGCGGGCTCGACCGGGGCTCGCGTTCCCGCGCACATCGAAGTACGGGACGAAGCGATCCGCGTCGTGGTCGCCGTCGCGATCGAACGCGAAGGGCGCGTGCTCGTCATCCGGGAGGAGGACGAACCGGACCACCACGCCTGGGTGTTCCCTCAGGGGTATCCGAAACCGGGCGAGGGGCTCGCCGAGGCGGCTCGACGCGAGGCGTTCGAGGAGCTCGGCATGGACGTGGAACTCGACGGTCTCCTGGGGGTGTACGAGGGCTTCTCGGGATCCACGGTCGAACCTCGAATTCACCGGGTGACCATCTGCTACCGGGCCCACCCCGTCCAGAACGCGACGCCCCGGGCGAGCCGCGAAGCGATCGACTCGGCGTGGATCGATCCCGACGCGATCCCTCCGGGGTCCCTGCCCTCGATCCGGCGCCCGCTCGAGGATCTCCGGGCGGCTCGCACCCCCTCGGGTCGACGACCCCACCGCTCCGCCGCCGCGGGTCGCCGTCCGGCTACGCCGTGAGCGACGCGCCCGCCTCGGGGCGGCCGAAGACCTCACGGTAGAGGTCGAACCCAAAGCCGGTGGGCAAGGGGTCGCCGGGAACGACGCGGAAGGTGCGATGTCCGTCCGGGGTGCGCTCGGCCCGGAGGAAGAGGGCCCGTTCCGGCTCGATCCGCCGAAGCCGGTCGGCGAGGTCGAAGAAGTGCGTGACCAGCGCGACCCGAACGCCGCCATCGAGGAAGGCGCGGAGGACCGTCTCGGCGATCTCCGAACCCTCCCGCTCGTTCGTCGAGGCGAACGACT
The DNA here is from genome assembly GCA_030042855.1 of Thermoplasmata archaeon. The sequence goes on along the minus strand of JASHYU010000139.1, from coordinate 4,299 downwards.
CGTTGGCGAGCAGGAGGCTCCCCGGCCGAAGGTGACCCGCGATCGCGCTCATGCGGTCGAGCTCCTCTTCGAACTTGCCGCTCGTCATCGTGGCGTCCTCCTCCCGGCGGAAGTGCGTGAAGATCCCGTGCGGAACGCTCGCCGAGAAGCGCCGGGCGGGAACGGACAAACCGGCCTGCGTCAGGAGGACCGCGACGCCCACGCTGCGCAGGAACGTCGACTTCCCCCCTTGGTTGGCGCCGGTGATCACCACGAGCGGGCGGGCCGCGACGTTCAGATCGTTGGGCACGATCGCCGTGCGCCCCCCGAGCGCCAGGGAGAGATCGTAGAGACCCCCGGCCGCGAGCCCGAAGGGAGACGGGTCGAGGGGCTCGGGGACGCAGACCGGAAGGCCGGCACCGACGAGGCGCGCCTGAAGGTTCGCCCCGCCGAGATAGAAGTCGAGCTCGTCGCGGAGCTGCGAGAAGAAGGCGTGCAACCGCGCGGTCGATTGCCGGAGGGCCTGCGCGCTCGAGGCCACCCCGCGGTCGCGCAGCTCCGCGAGCGCCCGGCGTCCGGCCTCGTCCCGTTCTCCGAGCTCGAACGACAAGGGAGACCGCCGGCCGAGGAACGGGAGCCTGAGCCAGCGCCGCCGTTCTTCGGGGGGGCGTCGCAGGGAGTAGTCCGAGCCGCGGTTGCCCGCGCCCAGCCGGAGAGCGAGGAGGGTTCCGCGGGGGAACCGCAGCTGGCGGAGGAGGTCCTCGACCGACCGGAAGTACGTCTCGTCGAGTTCCGTTACTACGCCCTCGAAGAGCCGTTGGAACCCCTCGGAGCGGAACGCGGCCCGCTGCGCCGCGGCCAGCTCCCGCAGCCGCCGGAGCCTCGGAAGGAGCAACGCCAGGAGCTTGGTCCCTCGGTAGAGGACGGATTCCGGGGACTCTCCGAAACCCCAGACCTCCCGCTCGTCGGCGAGGGCCCCGAGCGCCAGCGCCCGAAGTTCGGTGACGACGGGGGCCCGCACCAGACAGTCGGCGAAGACCGACTGGCGGTACCGCACCGTACCGGGGGGCGGCGGCTCCGCGAGCAGCACGGCGCGGGCGATGGAACGAACGTGGTCGTCCCCCGCCGCCATCGCCGACAACGTGGGCTCGAGCTCGAGGTCGCGGATCAGTGCCTCGTCGAAGGGCCCCGTCGTCCCGCGCCCGTCGAACTCGCGATCCGGGGCGAGGAGATGGACTCTCATGATCCGAACCGCTCCCGGAGCGCCTCGGACGTCAGCCCGTGCTTGCGGGCGAGGGCGAACGCGTACGCGCGCCCATCCGCCGGTTGCCGCACGAGCCGATAGGTGCGGACCGCCGGGTCGTCCGGCCGGACGGTGCTGACGATGCTCACGACCGAGGGGCCGAGGGCGGAGAGCTCGTCCAGGAAGGTCACGTAGACGCACCGCGCGCCCCGGTCGATGACCCGACGCAGGATCTCCTCTCCGAGGCGGAGCCCGTCCTCGACCGTCGCGGAACCGAACGTCTCGTTCAGCACCAGGACGCTGCGGGGAGTCGCGCGGTCGAGGATCGCCCGCAATCGGACGAGCTCGTCGAGGAGCTTTCCCCGCAGGTCGGCGACCGCTTCGCCGCGCTCGAAGTGGGTGTAGACCCGGTCGCAGAGGCTCAATCGGACCGATTCGCCCGGAACCGGCCCTCCCAGGGCGGCCAGATGGTGGAGCTGGCCGAACATCCGGGCGAACGTCGTCTTGCCGCCGTTGTTGGGCCCGGTGACGACGAAGATACGTTCCGCGGGCGAGAGCTGGACGTCGTTCGGAACGATCGGCGTCGCTCGCTTCGATAGCTGGAGGGCCAGAGCGAGGTCGAACGTCGCGCGGGCCGACACTTCGGTCGCGCCCTCGAGGATCTCGGGATACGAGAAGGACCGTCCGTCGGCCCGCAGCTTCGCCACCGCGTCGAGATACGCGAGGAAGAACTGGATCTCTCGGTCCAACCGCGCGACGCCCGGGTCGACGAACTCCGGATGGCGGCCCGGGTACTCTCGAAGGCGAGCGAACTCCCGAGGAAAGAGCAGGGCGACCCGTTCCTGGATCGACTCCTCCACGTAGTTCATCTCGGGGTGCTCCGGGAAGCGGTACCCCTTGTCCGGAACGGGTTCGTCCCGGAACCGACGGAAGGCGGCGTCGATCTCCCGGCCCAGATCCGGGTCGTCCGAGAACGGCCGCACGGTGATGCGGTCGCCCTGGATCAGGACGCCGTACCGGACGCGGGCGAGCTCCTCCGTCAGCTGTCGCGTCTCCGACTCGAGCTGGCGGTACGCGGGCGAGAACCGATACTCGCGCAGGAAGGTCGTGGTCGAGCGCAGTCCGTCCGAAGTGGGCGCGGTCCGATCGAGCGCGTCGGAGAGCTCGCGGACGGCGCGGCAGTACTGGTCGGCGGCCTCGAGGTACCAGCGCGCCCGCTGGAACTCGTTGCGCAACTTCCCCGATCGATCGCGGGCGGAGCGCATCGTCCGCAGCGAGGACGCGAATCCGTCGACCGACTCTCGAATCTCCGGCCGCTCGAGATCCCGGAAGACCGCCTGGCGGTACTCCACGTACCGTGGCGCTTGGAGGGGAGCCGCGAAGATTCCGATGAGGTCGTATTCCTCTCGTCCGGTCGCGATCGTTCGGAACGCCTGGTCGAGGTTCAGATCGGCGAGGACGGTCGGCTCGGCCGGTGGGGGAGGAGCGTAGGGGGCCGGCCCGAGGAGGCTGGTCCGGTCGTCCCGGTGAGGTCGGGCCCCGGGATCCGGCACACCGTACGCGGCGCCGGTCGAGCTCCGGGGCTCCGATCCCCGGGGGGCGACGTCAGAGAGCTCGGGCCGCGACGCGCCGACCCTCGCGGTCATGGACCTCCCCGTCAAAGAACCGGCAGGCCAGATCGATCTCCGAGGGACCGATGGCCAGCGGGCCCGTCGAGTCGGGATTGAAGTAACGCAGCAGCGCCGCGGCCGCCGCGAGCCGGACGGCCCGCTGACGAAGTCGAGGGGAGAAGCGTGGGGTCTCCGTCTCCGACAGCGCGCGCTCCGAGGCCCGCCGAAGCCGAGCGAACAGCCCCGGGTCAAGGGAGATCCCCCGCCCGGCGAAGCGCCCCTCCACGAGCGGGTGGCCGGTCTCGATGGCGTAGACGAGCGTCAGGTGGTCGCGGATCGACTCGGCGAGGGCGAAGTCGAGCTCGCCGAGCTCGAGGCGCTCGGCGCTCGCCTCGACGGCGCGGAAGCGGGCCCGGGTCATCGGGTGGAAGCGCAGCAGCATCCGGTCCTCGAGGGCGGCGAAGTTGGGGTCGCCGATGGTGGTCCAGTAGTCCTGGGCGCCCGCGGCGCGGACGTTGTAGTTGACGCTGAAGAAGGAGCGGAAGGTGTAGGGGCCGACGGTGCCGAGGGTGGTCTCCCACTTGACCTCGCGCTGCTCCATGACGAGCTTCAGGGGCTCGACCATGCCGCGATACTTGAACCAGTCATTGAACTCGGGGACGATGAAGTTGAACGTGCGGCCGGTGTAGGCGGCGCCGACGCGGAGGAACTGGGCGGGGGTGATGCCGCCGCAGTAGCGGTTGCGGCCGGGGAGTCCGTGGGGGGGTACGCCGCTGCGGGGGTTGCCGCGGACGAGGTCGTCGATGGAGAAGGTCTTGCCGGTGCCCGGGGGTCCGAAGAGGGCGAGGTGAAAGCCGGTGGCGCCGGTGGTGCGGCCGGTGGGGGCGAGGAGGGGAGCGTCGGCGAGGGCGTATTGCTGGAGGATCGAGATGAGGGCGTCGAAGTAGAGCTCGTCGCCGAAGAGCTCGCGGAGGTAGTCGGCGAGCCGGTCGACGTGGAACGAGCGGCCGAACTGGAGCGTGCGGTCGAGCCGGGCCCCCAGGACGTCGCGGAGGTGCTCGACGAACTCGGCGTCCATCGAGCGGATCTCCGCACGTTCGTCCGGGATCGGGAGGAGCGGGCCGGGATCGGCGGCGTCGGGCCGGGCGGTCTCCTCGAGCAGGAGCTGCCGCAGCTCGTCGGGGTACGGGACGTGGTAGGTCCGCTCGCCTCCGCCGGTCGGGGCCTCGAGCAGGAAGCCGTGCCGCTTGAGCCGCGAGAGGAGGCGGGCGGGGTCCGCGAAGACTCGGTCCCGCAGGAGACGGGTCCGAAGCTCTGACGCGCGGAACTGCGCCGCCTGCGTCGCGACGCCCCGCAGGGTGCGGCGCCGATCCGCATCCGCGACGAGCCCCGCCAGGACCCGGGCGACCGGGATCTCCGCCACGTCGATCTCGACGGTCGTCGAGGTGGCCATCCTCCGCGCGACTC
>JASHYU010000138.1 GCA_030042855.1 Thermoplasmata archaeon | reverse complement strand
GCCCCTCGGTTTTCCGGGGGCACCGAGTTCATGACGGCGGCCGCGTTGGGCGCGGCGAACATCCCCATCCCGCACCCGCTCGTGAACAGCAGCATCGCCATCTGCCAGTAGACGAAGTCGACCGGCAGCAGAGCGAGTCCGAGAAATGCCCCCGCGCCGACCGACATACCGATGGTGCTCAACAAACGCGGGCCGTGCTTATCGGAGAGCCAGCCGCTCATCGGCCCGGCGACCAGGAATCCGGCGATCATCGGCGTCATGAAGATCCCCGCCCAGAGCGGGGTCTCGGCGAAGCTGTAGCCGTGGAGCGGGAGCCAGATCCCCTGGAACCAGATCACGAGCAGGAGCATGAGGCCCCCCCGGGCGAGCGACCCCAGGAACGCGGCGGACGTGCCCGCGGCGAACGAGCGGACCTTGAACAGCGCGAGCCGGAACATCGGATCGGCCACGCGGAGCTCGATGAGCACGAACGCCACGAGGAGGGCCGCCCCGCCGAGGAGCGACCCGATGACCCACGGCGAGCCCCACCCGGTCGACGACGAGCCGTACGGGAGGAGCCCGTACGTCGTCCCCACGAGGAGGAGCGTGAGGCCGAGGCCGAACGTCAGGTTGCCCGCGTAGTCGATGTGCTGGTTCGGGGCGCGGATCGAGATCTCGCGGAGCTTCCAGTACGCCCAGATCGTGCCGATGACGCCGACCGGGACGCTCACGAGGAAGATCAGGCGCCAGGTCGGCAGCACGTACGGCCCGATATGGAGGTCGGGAATGCCGGCGATGATCCCGCCCGCGATGAGCCCGATGAGCGAGCCGCCGATGAACGCGATCTGGTTCACGCCCATCGCCTTGCCCCGCTCGCCGGGAGGGAACGCGTCCGTGAGGAGCGCGGCGGAGTTGGCGAAGAGGAACGACGCCCCGACGGCCTGGATCAGCCGGAAGCCGATCAACGCCTCCGCCCCCGCCGTGCCGGTCCACGGCTCGAGGAAGAGGAGGATGGAGGCCGTCGAGAAGACCGCGAACCCGAAGTTGTACATCCGGGCCCGTCCCCACATGTCGGAGAGCCGGCCCACGGTGACGAGGAGCGTCGCCGTGACGACCCCGTACCCGAGGAGGAGCCAGATGAGGAGGGGGAAGTTCGAGGTCTCGAACGGGTTCACGCCGAGGCCCTTGAACACGACCGGGAGCGAGATCAGGAGGATCGTCCCGTCGATCGAAGCCAGGAGGCCTCCCAAGGTGGTGTTGGAGAGCACCGTCCACTTGTACTCGACCACAGGCGAATCGCTCCGAGCCGGGAGTAACCCAGGATGTCGTCGTAAGAGCGTCGGGGAGGTTTTGGCGTTATCGTAGCCTCCGCCGCGACGATTCCCGCCGGGGTCGGCGATCCGTGCTCCCCCATGGTGGGCCCCTCGGCCGAACCCCGAAGGACGGTCCGTGGGGCGGGCGGCAAAGTCGCACGAGGGCCCCCCCTTGGACGGATCCGGCGGCGCTCGGATGCCGCCGTCCTCGCGGCCGACCCGAACTCCGGTGGACGGACCGGTCGGCGGGCCGGTCCGACCGTCCCGCTCGACGCCTTACGAGGGAAGGGTCGTCGGGGGGTCGGCCAGCCCCGCGACCCCATACCGATCCCGGACGAACCTCGGCGGGTAGTACGCCATGAGGACGATCAGCGCGGCCACGATGAGGAGCAGCTGTCCGAGGAACAGCGCGGCGAGATTCCCGCCCGAGCGGCTGCCGACGTTGACGAAGTCGAGCAAGAACCAACCGAGGAGGCCGCCACTGACGAGCGCGATGCGGTAGCGGACCGTGCGATCGCGGGCGCGGAAGTAGAGGCGGAGATAGGCGATCCCCGCGACGAACTCGGGGATCACGAGGATCAGGACGGCCACGATCGTGATCGGTCCGGCCAGCAACGAGACGTAGGTGAGATCGACCGATCCGTAGGTGACGGACACCCCCAGCGGAACGCTCGCGCTGACGTAGTAGACCAGCAAGCCAAATTCGAGGAGATAAAGGGCGGTGACCGGCAGGATCCCGCTGCGACCGGTGTAGAGGAAGTAGAGATAGCAGACGAGCCCCCAGAGGGCCGCCGAGATGACGACGATCTCGTAGTACTCGAACGCGACGACCATCCCGAACGGGGGCACACGGAACGCCGCGATGACGCTCAGGATGCTGCTGAGGAACGTCGAGGCCGAGAGACCGACCCAGAACAGCGCGAACTGCAGCGCCGGGATCTGGCTCTCCGGCGAGACCCGACGCCGCGCGAGTCGCGCGCCGACGTACAAGTACACCGCCGCCGCCAGGAACGAAGAGATCCCCACCACCAACGCCTCGTTGTTCATCGATGCCTCCGCTCTAGACGAGTTCCCTCAGGCGATCCGCCATCAGCAGTTCCGCGAGCGTGTACGTCCCCGCACTGTCGATCGGGGTGGGAAGGCGGCCCGCGGCGGGGGACCGCAGGTCCCGAGCCAGGACGCCGAATCCGCTCGTGGCTCCGTTGGAGAGACGAACCACCAGCAACTCGACCGGGATCGGCCGGCCCTCGGCCGATGGCACCTCCGAGGCGACCCGTTGGCCGCTCGTCGCGGGCCCGATCAGCGCTCGGAACAGGTTCTCCACGACGGGGCGGGCCGCCGGCGAAAGGAGTTCGACGAACGAGCGGCCACCGAGCGGCGCTCCGTTCGGGGCGAAGAGACGCCCGGCCGCGCGGTTGGCGACCCGGACCTTCCGGTCCGACGCGAGCAGGAGCTGCGCGAGCGGGCTGACGTCGAAGAACGACCGGACCTCCGCGCCTTCGTCCGGGACCACGAGCGCCGCGACGAACAAACCGACGAGCGTTGCCCCCCGCGACCACGTCGACCCAGCACCCGTCCCGTGGCGACCGCCGCCCGGTCGACGAGTGCGCGGCGTCACACGATGCGGAGGAGGTCGTAGGGCGCCGTGTCGTTCCCCTCCGTCAGAACGAGCCCGGAGGTCCAGGGCTTGGAACCGTACACGAACACCCGCCCCTGGCGGACGCGGAGATGGACATGGAGCGCGGCGAGCGAGCGGACCGACTCGATGAGCGGAGCCCCCGATCGTCCGACGATCGCGAGGTGGGACGAGGCTCCGCCGAGCATCGTCTGGGCGAACGCCGGGAAGCTCTCGATCTGCTCCGGGGTGAGGGGCGTGTGGAGCGCGGTGGCGAGGGCGGCGAACCCGCTCCCGAACACGATCGTGAGGACCGGTCCTCCCGCGGTCCCCGCGGAGGCGAGGTAGCGTCGGACCTCGCTGTCCGGCGGGCCCGCGCCGTCCGGGGAGGACGTCGAGCTCGGGAGCAGGGCCGAGACCGGCAGGACGAGGGAGGCGAACTCGGGGATCGTGGCCTTGGCGGCGGTGGCCAGCTGGCCGGTCACGTCGAGGACCCGAACGCCGTGGTCCAACCGCGTCCGCGCCGCCGATCCGCGCAGCGAGTCCCAGATCTCTCGGGCCGAGAGCGACGGGGACGGAACCAGGAGCGCGCGCCCGTTGATGTTGGCCGCGGAGGCGAGCATCGGCGCGAGCAGCATCTGGAGGACCTGATCCTGGACCTCGGCGTCGGTCTCGAAGAGGCTCGTCTTCCCGATCGGCAGCCGACCGAAGTTCTCGGCGAACGTGCGGGCGCCCGGCCAGATATGCCCGGGCATCGCGTCCGGCTCGGCCTCGAATCGACCGCGGTGGAGATCGGCATAGGTGCGCATCGGCTCGATGCACTGGAACCGGGCGGATTCGACCGTATAGGGGTAGAAGGCGTTCGCGATCCGGATCCCTCGGAGCTTGGGCAGCTGCAGCCACCGCTCGAGCCGGTCGTTCCCGAGCTCTCGCTGCGTGACGATCACGCCGTTCACCAAGTAGTCGAGCTGGCTCTCCTCGCGCCGCTCCAGGACGATCACGACGTGCGAGCGGCTCTTCGCGAGCTGGCGGAGCAGGATCCGCTCGATCTCGGCCCGATCCGGGAGCTCGTCCGCTTTCGGTCCGATCCCGCCGAGGTACGACTCGATCAGCGCGTCCCACGAGTCGATGACGAGGAACGACGGGGCATCCGGGGGCAGGTGGCTCCAGGCCTCCTGCACCGGCGACGGGAGCCAGAGGAATTCGGTGAGCTCCCGCTGCGCCGCCGCCCCGTCCGAGATGAGCCGTCGCGTCTCGGTCGCCGCGCGCGCGATGTCGCGCAGATTTCCCTCGATCGCGGACGTGTCGACGATCTGGATCTGCGAGGTTCCGTTCTCGCCCAGCCAGGGAAACGCTCGGTAGAGCTCGGTCTGGGAGACCCGGCTGGTGAGGAGCATCCGCTGGCCGGCCGCGGCCTCGAGGAGCGCGAGGCAGAGGGTGGTCTTCCCGGAACCCGGCGGACCCCGTACGAGCAACGACTGGGGACCCGGAAGGGTCAGGAACTCGCGGAGCTCCGCGGGGAGCCGTTGGGTGTAGCTCACGTCGGCCTCGTGTCCGCCGCGCGCGGGCAGTGGCTCACGTAAAATGCGCGGCTCATGTTATCAACCATTCGTTTGAGACGCGGCCCTGGCCACCCCTCGTGACTCCCCCTCCGCCGGCGAGCGGAGGGCGGGGCGCGGGGTCGACCATCGACGCGACGAGCGGGCCGCCCCGCCCGGGAAGCCGCCCGGACCGGATTGGACGAAACTGTATATGCCGACTCCCGAGACGGGGCGTCGAACGACGGTCGTTTCGGCGCGGCTTCCCCGGTTCCATGAGCGAGCGGGCACGATGGAAGAATCCCCATCTCTGGCTCGGCCTGATGGTCGCGGTGGCGTTCGCGATCTCGCTGTACGCGAGCGTCGTCGCCTACGCGAACTTCCACACCCACAACTCGAGCGACGTCGGCATCGTCACTCAGGCGTTGGCCTCCACGACGTTCGGCCACCAGGCTCCGTTCTACGAGTCGTACGACTGCGTGATCAAGGACCGGTGCTCCTTCCTCTTGGTCCATCCGGGGCTCGTGCTCTACGCCGCGGTCCCCTTCTACGCGCTCGCCCCGACGTCGGTCACGCTCTTCGCGCTCCAGGCGTTCTTCGTCGCGATCGGCGCCGTCCCGCTCTACTGGTTGACCCGCCAGGTCGCGGGGTCGGACCGCGCCGCGCTCTTCGCGGCCGGCCTCTATCTCGTGTGGGCTCCGCTGTTCGCCGAGACCGCCTTTTCCCTCCATCTCGAGACGCTCCTTCCCGTCGAGATCCTCACCCTGGCGGCGCTCTGGCAGGCCGGTCGGTACCGGTGGGGCCTCTTGGTCGCGCTGATCTCGTTCCTCTCCTTCGAGATCGCGCCCGTCTTCGTGTTCCTCCTGGGCGTCTTCTTCCTGGTCCCGTACGGGATCGGATGGGGGCGTCGTCCAACGAACGCGGTCGCCCGCGGATCGGGGACGCCCCCACCCCGCCGTGCCCGGTGGCGGTCGGCAATCCATGCGGCGCTGGGCCATCGCGAGGTCCGCTACGCCCTCTTGCTGATGGCGAGCGCGGTGACCGCGACCGTGGCCCTCTACTCGTTCATGAACGTCTGGGGCTCCTGGGTCCTCGGCGTTCGACCGACGGTGGTCGCTCCGGGACTCGCGGGACTCTTTTACAACAGCAGTACCACGCCGATCCAGCCGATCGGGACGATTCTGCACTCTGCCCAGACGATGGTCACGGTCGAATACTGGCTGATCCTCTTCGCGCTCGCCGGGTTCCTACCGTTCCTCGCGCCCCGGGCGTTCGTCGTTCTCGGTCCGTGGGTCCTCTACACGTTCCTGACGGACAACGTGAAGTTCTCGACGATCGGGCTCCACACGACGCTGGTCGCCGTCGGGCCGCTGTTCCTCGGGGTGGCCTACGGGCTCGGCCGGCTCACGGCCTGGTGGTCCCACCGAGCGCCGGTCCCGGTCCCCCGGTCGGTGCGCCTCGGTACGCCGACCGAGGCGACGCGGCCGACCTTCCGACCTGTGCGACGGAGGGCGGCGCGCCCGGCCCTGGTCGTCGCGCTGGCCGCCGTGGTGGCCGCCAACGTCCTCCTCTTGCCCGTCAACCCCCTGCTGCCCGACCTCGGCTACACGCCCGGGCCTCCGTTCGTCTCGGGTTACTTCAACAATCCCCTCACGATCGCGCCCGGACTCACGTGGGCGGAAGCGCTTCTTTCCCAGGTCCCGCGCAATGCCACCATCGCCGCGGACTCCGCGATCTTCCCGTTGCTCGCGAACTATCCCCGGGCCATCGTGATGGAGGGCGGTATCTGGCCGTTCGACGACCCGGCGCTGACGCAGCTTCCGTTCAACGTCTCCGCCGGGCCCGAGTACGTTTTCGTCGAGGCCGACCAGCTCCACGGCCAGAGCTCGCCGACCCTCGCGAACCTCTCGGACCCGGCCCGCTACGGCCTGTCGGGCTACGTCACGTCCACGGCGGTCGGCCCGCTCTTGCTCTACGAGCGAGGCTACACGGGCCGGGCGACCGGCTTCGGCCCACCCTTCCCCGAGGTCCGGACGACCCTGACGCCGAGGCGGGGCCTGGACGCCGGCGCGGGGGGCCTCGTCCAGAACAACTCGACCTCGGTCGACGGCGTGGAGGTCCACAGCCGCTCCGGCGACAACGCGACCTCGGTCGTCTGGACCGGCCGCGCGATCTTCCTGCCGAACGGAAACTATACCATCGTGATCCAGCTCGCGGCTCCCGGTGCGCGCTCGGGCGCAGCGGCGACCACGGCCTTCCTCCGGCTCATCGGCGCCGGCGTCGGCGCCCCGGTCCTGAACGTCACGATCGACCGGTCCGCGTTCCTCCCCGGTGCGTGGACGAGCGTGACGGTGGACCTGTCGGCGACGAACCCGGTCCCGTACTTCGTTCTCGAGGGGTTCGTCCTCGAGCCCCGGTCGGCCGTCGCGGTCGCCGCCGAGACGATCGAACCCACCTGACGCGGTGCCGGAGGCGCCCCGCGCGGCGGCGCCGGTCGGAGGGCTCGGCCGAGCACCGGCTCCGCGTCGGCGGATGGGCCCGGACGGATTTGAACCGTCGACCGACCGGTTATGAGCCGGTCGCTCTAGGCCGGGCTAAGCTACGGGCCCGCGCTCGGCCGGCTCGAGGCGCCGCCGAGCGGACTTGGGGGCCGACGGAGGGGCTCCGCCGACCTTTCGAACCGCTGACCTTTCGGTTAACAGCCGATCGCTCTGCCACTGAGCTACGGCGGCACCGAGCGCGCCGAGCCGGCATCGCGCTAATAGCCTTTCCGGCCCGGCGGCGGGTGATTCTCCCGCTCGGCGGCCCGGGCCTTCAGATGCTGGAGCACGTCGGTCATCCGATCGAGCGAGCTCGAGAGATTCGTCCAGAACTCCCGCGCCTTGTCGGTCACGACCGCGCCGTCCGCGGAGGGCTGGATCACCCCCTCCCGTTCGAGCAGGTGGAGCGAGTAGCGGGTCTTGTGGATGGGGAGATGGAGCGCCTCGCT
>JASHYU010000011.1 GCA_030042855.1 Thermoplasmata archaeon | reverse complement strand
CCTGGGGGTCCGATTCCGTCGCGCCGGACGCTCCGAGACTGAGATTCGAAGCCGTGTAGTAGCGCACGGGAGGTGGGGTGGAGACGTACCGAGCGTCGGGAACCCCGGCGTAGCCCAGCTCGTAAAGGGAGATCGTTCCGAGGTACCCGGTCGAGTACACGTACGCCTTGAGACCATAGATCGAGCTGTTGAGGAGATCGGCGGCGATCACGCACGGGAGGTTGGTCCAGTCGGACTCGTCGATGAGAACGTAGGTCGGCAGATAGGTGGCGGAGAATGGAAAGTACGGCGGTGCTTGAGCGGATGTGAAGGGGAACCAGGGGATCGCCCACGCGTTGGGATTGTTCGCCACGTACGGGAACAGGAAGTCGGACGCGAGGACGAGCGAGTTCGCGGGGATCTTCCCGGTCAGCCAGCCCATGTCCCCCTCGGCCGGGTTCGTGCTGTAGCTGAGCCAGTACCCCGGATACTGCGTGGCCTGGAAGTTGGCCGTGTTGATGGGGGACATCACGAGATTGAATCCGAGGAAAGCGGCCAAGATCGTGCCGGCCAGGGTCACCTGGGCCCGGGGTCGGTTCCACGCCGGCCGGCGCCGGGGGGGCGCGGTCGAGGGCACCTCCCCACGCCGCAGGGGAGAGAACCAGGCCAGGATCACGACGGTCACCGGTAGGGCTACGAGGAGGGCCCGCAATCCCAGGGGAACGGACCGGGAGAGCAGGGGACGGGACCATCCGACCGCCGCGACGAGGAGGAGCACGCCCGTGGCGACCAGCGCGATCGACAGGACGCGGTGAGAGCGCCGGTCCAGCGGGAGCCGTTCGAGGCGGGCCACGCCGTAGACCAGCGCGACCGCGAGGGGCGCGACGGCGACGAGCGCGTACTGGTTGCCGAACTGGCTCGAGTAGAACGGGGAGAGGAAGAAGGAATAGACGAACCAGGGAACGCTGAGGAGCAGGTAGCGAGGCGCGAGGAGCGGCAGCAGGGCAAACGAAGCCAGCAAGAGGAGCCAGTAGTTCGTCGAGAGGTTCAGGCTGTTCCGTGTCGCGCTGATCGCGAACGGGCTCGTGATCCCGCCGGCCAGCTGTCCCGAGGTCGCGGGAAAGCCGGCCAGCGCCGGGACGACGGTGTACTGAGCCAGCCGGACCCCCAGGTAAGCGATGCCCATCCCCACTACGAGCAGGGCGGCGAGGCGAACCTCGTGGTCCCGATAGAGGGCCCGGACGTGCGGCCCGATCCGTTCCAGACGTTCGACCGCAACGAGCAGCCCCGCGCCGACGATCAGGAAGGGGAAGACCTCCAGCGTGAGGACCCCGAGCGAGAGCGGCACGAGGCTGTACGCCTGTCGGCCGGTCCGATAGAGGTAGAAGAACGTCAGGAACTCGAGCGGGAGGAACGACTCCCAGTGGAAGTCGTAGAGCAGCCCCGAGATCACGGCGAAGGATCCGAGATACAGCCCGATGACCAGAAAGACGAGCGACCGGCTCTCGACGACGCGCCGGCAGATCAGGTAGAGGGGAAGGATCGACGCGACGAACGCACCGGCCTGCACGGCGAACAGGGTCGTGGGGTACGGCAGTGCGGCGTAGAGGGGAACGAGGAGGAAGGCCACGTAGGTGGAGTGGACTTGAAGAAAGGAGTGGACGTTGTAGAACTGGGCGTCCCCGGTCTCATACAGGAGCCGGCCGTGCGCGGCCGTCCACAGCATCTGTTGGTTGATGCCGAGGTCCCAGTTGGCCGTGTAAAAATTGGCGAATCGCAGATACCCGAGGTACGTGAAAACCAGGACGAACGAAGCGAGGAGGAGCGCGAGGACCAGCCGATCCCCCCGCGGTACGCTGGTCCGAGCCGCTGGCGGCGAGCGGTCGGTTGCGTCGGTTTCACGACCAGCCGAGGGGGTCGGGACTCCCTCGTCTGGCCGACCGGTCATCGATGGCCTGTCGGATGGTCCCGAGAGACCACTTATATCTATCGAGAGCAGAAGCGGTACGTTCGGGGCCGTGGGCCGGAGCGTCGGATCATCCCTCGCGGGGTGGCGGGAGCCCGAGCCGAGGTCGGCCATGGTCGCTACGCCCGAGAAGCGAGAAGTGCGGGACGCGAGGTGAGTTCGGCTGAACGCCCCCTCCCCCGCGCCTCCAACCGCCACGTCGATCGACTTTGTGAACGGTTCCCGTGAAACCGATGGCATCTTCCGAGTGAGCTTCCAGGTCTACGAAGCCGTGGGCCAGCTCGGCTTCGACGGCCACTGGGTCGAGTGCATCGACCCGAGCAACTCGGACGGGCGCTACCGCGGAGGGGAGGACGTGTGGGGCGTCCGCTTGCCGATCCCCGCGCTCGAGCAGGGATTCAATCGCTTCGTCACCTTTCCGCGATTGTTCGCGCGCCGGGCGAGTGACTGGATCTTCCTCGGGGACCCGACGTTCATCCAACTCATCGGCCGGTCGAGGGCCCAACGATCGCTCCTCTGGGTCCACGACCTGCGCCACCTCACGTCGTTCTCCGACCGACCGAGCGCGCGGTGGATGTACCGATACGCGAGCGAACGCCTCGACCTCGCGGACCGACTGGCCGTCCACACCGAATACCTCCGCGGCGAACTCGAGCGGATGGGAGTTCCACGCGAGAAGATCTTCGTGCTGCCACCCCACGCCGAGGTGGACCGGCCGACCGGGGAGAGGCACCTCCCGCTGACCGCGGAGCGGCTCGAGTCGCACCGCGAGATCACCATCCTCTATGTCGCGACCGACCGACCGTACAAGAACCTCCGGTTCTTCCTCGACCTCGCGAAGGACCTCGAGCAAGACACCGAGCCCCGCTTTCGATTCGTCCTGGTCTCGCGCGTCGGTCCCGAGATCCAGAGCGCGCTCGATGCGTGCGAGCGCACGAATCTCACGATCGCCTCGTGGGTCCCGGATGTGGAGGAATTCTACTGGAGCTCCGACATCCTCGCCTTCCCGTCGCTGCACGAGGGGTTCGGGCTGCCGATCCTCGAGGCGATGTCGCACGGCATGCCGGTGATCGCGAACGACATCGAACCCCTCCGGGAAGTGGTCGGCCCGGGCGGCGCACTCGTTCCGGTCGCGGACCGCCGCGCGTGGGTGGAGCGGATCCGGGACTGGGGCCGGCTCTCGGCGTATCGTGCGGCCGCCGGCGCGGCCCTCGACCGGGCACAAGTCTTTTCGTATGACCGATTCCAATCTCGTGTTCGAGGGCTGTTCGGATGAAGGATGCACGCTCCGTGGATCCGTCCGTGCGCCCGGCTTGACGGAAGAGAGGAGCGAGGCGCCGCGATGGGAGCACCTTCTCGGGTCGCGATCGTCAACGGCTCGAGCCGGTTCAGCGGTGTCACGCTGAGCGTGATCCCCTACCTCGAGGCCCTCGAGCGCATGGGCCTCGCGGTCCGGTGGTACCAGTGCGCCGACCGGGGAAAGAACTCGACCGTGCGGAGCGACGAAGTGACGATCGGAGGTGCCGGGCTATCCGTGGAGTCGGTCGAGATGGGGCTCAATCGACTGCTGATCTTCCCCTACCGGCTGCGGCAGATGCCCGAAGACGTGATCCTCCTCGGGGATCCCAGCCTCGCGTACGTCGGGGGTTCCCACGCGCGTCGGATCGTGCTCGTCCACGACCTCCTCCCCCTCACCGAGTACGCGGACCGTACCGACGCCCGCCTGATGTTCTACACCATCATTCCCAAGCTCCGGCAGATGACCGGGATCATCGTGTCCACGTCCGCGATGCGCGGCGAGCTCGCCCGCTACGGGATCGATCCGCGTCGGATGCAGGTCATCCCGTACACCCATGGGCTCGGGATCCATCCGGAGCACGTCGAGCGCTCCGTCGAACGCGTTCGACGGACGCGGACCCTGCGCGTGCTCTACGTGGGCACGGATCGTCCGTTCAAGAACGTGGGCTTCGTCCTCGAGCTGGCCCGGGCCCTGGGCGCGGCCCCCGGAGGCGTGACGTACTCGTTCACGCTGCTCTCGCAGCTCCGTCCGTCCACGATCGCGAAGATCGGGCACCTGGGGCTCCGCAACGTGCGGGTCTTTCAGCGGGTGCCGTCCGCCGCCGAAATGTACGAGGAGTGCGACGTCCTGGTCTACCCGAGCCTGCACGAAGGATTCGGTCGACCCATCATCGAGGCTCTCGCGTTCGGGATCCCGATCGTCGCGAATCGTATCCCTCCCTTCGTCGAGATCCTGGGGCAGACCGGGATCGTCCGGAGCGTGGACGCACCGCACGACTGGATCGCCACGTTGAAGTCCCTGACCGATCCCGAGACGCTCCGGGCCCAGGCGCGGCGTTCGCTCGAGCTCAGCGAGCAATTCTCGCCCGAGCGCTTCTACCAGAGGGTCAGCGCAGCGCTCCGCACCCTCCTCGAGGGGCGGCCCCACGAGAACTGAGGGGCGGCGGGTCGGGACCGCCCCGAAGTCGGTACGGGGCGCCTGGCCCGGAAAGCGTTAGAGCTAGGGCGCGGTGAGCGCGCCTGATGGACCTCGGGGGGACCTATACTTCGGCGTTCTTCGAGCACGAAGACCGAGAGCTGTCGAGCGCGGCGAACGTACTGGCGCCCTTCGTGATCGGCCTGTGCCACCCCCGCAGCGTGCTCGACGTGGGCTGCGGTACGGGACAACTTCTCGCCGGATTTCGGGCGGCCGGTGTTCCCGAGGTCACCGGCGTGGAG
>JASHYU010000137.1 GCA_030042855.1 Thermoplasmata archaeon | reverse complement strand
GACCTCGAGGAACTGCTTGAGGTGGGCGATCAGGATCGGGTTGTCCGTGAACCCGCAGGCATCGAGGCCCGGCGCGGCGAGCAGGGCGTGCTCGCCGTCGGCGAGGACCTCGGTGGCGAGGAGGTTCTCCCGGGGGACGTGCTCGACCCCTTCGGGGAGCCGCTGCAGCGCGGCCGTGACGAACGTCACGTGGACTCCGCGCTTCACCGCGCTCTGGATCTTCTTGCCGAGGTCGTCCCGAAGGTCGGCGACCTGCGGGGTCGTGAGGATGAACGTCCCCGTCGACTGGTCGAGCAGCTCGCCGATCTTCGCGATCACCTTCTCGCGGTCGGACAGCAGGTAGACGAGCTGCGGTTCGCCGTGCTCGGCGACGACCCGGTGGAGCTGGGCGAGCTGCTCGAACACCTCCTGGACCGCGGCCTTCAGCGTCTCGGCGACGTCGAGCGGCGGCGTGGGCCGGAACAGGATCGGCTTGCCCCCCGTCGGCTGGGCGTACCCCTTGCTCGCGAGCGACTCGAGGACCTTGTAGGCGCTCGTCCGCGGGATCCCCGCCGCGGCCGCGACGGTCGTCGCGTCGCCCACCCCCCGCGCGACCAGCGCGATGTACGCCCGCGCCTCGTACTGCGTCAGGCCGACCTTGCCGAGGACCGACGCGGCCCGCCGGAACTCCTCGCTCGCGGGGTTCCCGAGCGCCACCGCGGTCTCCTCGACCGACGCCACGGCCGGCCAGCGCGGGGCTCGGCCTTAACGGCTCGGGCGCGACGCTAGGGGACCGGGTCGGCGAGCTTGCGGAGCGCCGCCTCGCCGAGGAGCGCCTCCGCCTCGTCCGCGGTCAGCAGGCCGCGCTCGACCAGCAGCTCCCGGATCGGCCGGTGGAGGCGCTCGGCGTCGTGCTGGAGCTCGGCGACCTTGAGGTAGCCGAACCGCGGGGTAAGGACCGTCGCGAGCGCGCTCGAGCCGAGGAGGAACTGCTCGAGTCGGGCGGGGTTCGCGCGCAGGCCGTCGACGCACGTGCGCGCGAAGACCGGCAGATAGTTCGCGAGGATCTCCGCGGAGAAGAGGACCTCGAACGCCGCGAGCGGCATCATGACGTTGATCTCGAGCTGGCCGGCCTGGACGGCGTAGGCGGTCGCGGCGTCCGCGCCGAGGACGTGGAACGCGACCATGTCCAGGCACTCGGCGGCCGACGGGTTGACCTTCGCCGGCATGATCGACGACCCCGGCTGGATCTCGGGGACGCGCAGCTCGTCCAAACCGGTCGCCGGACCGCTCGAGAGGAGCCGGAGGTCGTTCGCGACCCGGACGAGCTCGAGCGCGAGCGTCCGCAGCCACGCCGACGCGAAGCCGAGCGGCCAGCGGCTCTGCATCGTCTCGAACGGGTCGCGGGCGACCGCGAGCGGCTGGCCCGTGAGCCGGGCGTACTCGGCGACGGCCGCCGCGCGGAACCCCGGGACCGTGTTGACCCCGGAACCGACCGCGCTCCCGCCGAGCGGGATCTCGGCGAGGGCGCGCTCGACCGGAGGGAGCGCCTCGAGCACGTGGGCGAGGGCCGAACCGTACGCCGTGAGCTCGGCGCCGAGCGTCACGGGCATCGCGTCCTTCAGGTGGGTCCGACCGCCCTTCGGGAGCGCGGCGAACTCCCGCCCCTTCGCCTGCAGGCTTGCGACGAGCCGGCCCACGGCGGACCGGAGGTCGGCGAGGGCGAACAGCACCGCGACCTGGGCGGCCGACGGGAACGTGTCGTTCGTCGACTGGCCGCGGTTGACGTGGTCGTTCGGGCTCACGGTCGCGTAGTCCCCGCGGGGCCGGCCGAGGACCTCGAGCGCCCGGTTCGTCAGGACCTCGTTGACGTTCATGTGCAGCGAGGTGCCCGCCCCGGCCTGGAAGACGTCGACGACGAACTGGTCGTCGAACCGGCCGGCGGCCATCTCCTCGGCGGCCTGCGCGAGCGCGCGGCCGATCGCCGCGTCGAGCCCGCCGCGCTCGACGTTCGCGCGGACGCACGCGAGCTTGAGCAGCGCGTACGCCCGCCGCAGGTGCCGCGACGTCCGCAGTCCGCTCACGGGGAAGTTCTCGCGCGCCCGGAGCGACTGGATCCCCCACAGCGCGTCCGCCGGCACCTCGCGACGGCCGAGCGAGTCGGTCTCGGTCCGCGCGCCGGCCATGCGGTCGCGCCGAGGGGGGTCCTCGACAAAACGTTTAGGACGACCCCGCGGGTAGGCTCGGTCGATCGGAGGGGCGGTGGTCGGCCCGGCGACGCTCTCGTTCGACATCGCGTCGGTCGCGGTGTCGACCGCGATCCCCGGCGTCCTTTGGGCGGCGCTGTTCGCGCTCGCCTGGAAGCGGCCGGCGTTCGCCGAGAGCCTCGGGCTCGGGCGGCCGGTCTTCTGGCTCCTGCTCCCGGGGGCGCTGCTCGCGTCGTTCGCGATCGTGCCGATCGCTCCGGTCTCCGACGACATCGTCGCCGTCAGCTTCGCCGGGGCGGTGTTCCCCCTCGGGGCCGCGGTCGCGGCGTACGGTCGCGTCGACCGGCCGGTCGGGCACGCGGTCGCCCGTCTGTTCGGTCCCCTCGCCGCGGAGACGGCGGTGCTGCTGCTGGTCGTCGTCGTCGCCGACCGGGGCGGCTTCGACGGCGTGGCGCGCGCGGCCGGCGTGGGCGTCTGGCCGCTCGAGGTCGCCGTCGTCGGGGCCGTC
>JASHYU010000136.1 GCA_030042855.1 Thermoplasmata archaeon | reverse complement strand
ACCTGGAAGCGCGGGCCGTTCGTCCAGCGTCACAAACGCGGTACGATTGTGAGTCGGACCCTCACGGTCGATTTGGAGAGAGGGCAGATCCACGTCCGGGCGCGCCCCGTCTCGGGACGATGGACTGTGGAGTTCACCCAGGCGGTCTGGTCGGCGTTCGTGCTCGAGGCCGTGATGCGGGCCCACGGGTGGAGGCTCGTGCACCGCTCCCGGGGCCGTTCGGTACCGGACGGGCGTTCCGAACCCGACCGTTGGGAGGAGGTCTATCGATTCGTGGGGGAGGGCCGCCGCCGCCTCACTCCAGCGGCCGCTCCATCAGCTGGAAATCGAAGGGTGGTACGGGCGGGTCGAGGCGAATGACCCGGACCCGCTGGAAACCGGCCGCCTCGTAGTACGCCACCAGGCGGGCGTTCGCCCGCAGGCAGTCGAGCCTCAGGAGCGTTCGACCCGTCGACCGGGTCCGGCGAGCGGTCCACTCGATCAACTGACGGCCCACGCCGCGGTGGGCCTCAGTGCGTCGCACGGCGAGCTTGTGGAGGTACCCGGCCACGGGAGGCTGGGACCCCCAGAACCGAGGATCGTCCCACGAGAGGCTGAAGGTCCCGACGACGGCCGGGCCCCGCTCGGCCAGGTGGAACTCCTGCCGCCGGATGCCCTCCTCGACGGGCTCGCGGGGGAACGGGACGGGCCACCCGCCCCCGGCTTCGAACCGTCGCTGGTGCGCGGCCGCCTCGGTGAGCGCTTCGACGATCGCCGGGACGTCGGAGGGGCCGGCGACGCGGACGCGGATCGGCCCCTCCGGGCCCGAACTCGTCCCGTCGGGATCCGGCCCCGCGACCATCTCCTCCCCCTTCCGAGGGTACGGAACGCGGCGGGCGACTTAGCCCCGAGGGAGGGCCCCTCGGCACCGGCGTCCGCACGGGGGACGCCGCCGGAACCTCACGCCGGCGGCTCCGATGTCGCCGTGACCTCGACCGTCGGCGTAGAGGAGGCCCGGGAGACCTTCACGCGGCCGGTCAGCCAGAACGCGGCGACGAACGCCAGCAGGACCGAGATCGCGAGGAGCAGGAAGACCTCGTTGTAGGACTGCACGAGCGCGTTGAGCACCGCGGTGGGGGTGGTCGCGCCCCGGCTGAGCCCCTGGAACCGCCAGGCCTGGTAGATCGTGAGCAGCGACAGGCCGAGGGCGCCGCCGAGGCTCTGGAAGAACCGGACGAGTCCGACCGCCGCGCCGACCTCCCGCGGCGGAGCCTCGTTCTGCACCGCGATCGTGGCGCCGGCGAGGCTCAGGCCGAGGCCGAAGCCCACGGGGATGAGCGGGAGGGCGATGCCCCCGGTGGGGAGGAAGCCGAACGAGAAGGCCCAGAGCGGCGTCGACGCGGTCAGCCCGGTCAGAGCGAGCGCGGTGAGGCCCGACAGGAGCAGCCCGGGCACGACGACGGCCCGGTACGGGACCCGGTTCAAGATCGCCCCCGCCGCACCGGCGCCCACCACGAGCGGGATCGCGACGAAGTAGATCATGTTCCGAATGTCGGCCGCCGAGTGGCCGAGCACGATCCCGACGTAGAGCGACAGGAAGGTGATGAGCGCGCTGAACACGATCCCGGTGAACCCACTGATCGCGCTCGCCGAGGCGATCACGCGCCGGCCGAGGATCCTCCAGGGGATCAGCGGGTCCGAGATGCGGAGCTCCCGGACGAGGTAGGCGGCGAAGAGGACGAGGGTACCCGCGAGGAGGGCCAGGATGCGTGGATCGGTCCAGCCCCAGCCGGCGTCGGCGACCTGGACGAGCGCGATCATGAGGGTCGACACCCAGCCCGAGAGCAGCGCGGTCGCGGGGAGATCGAGCCGACCGCCCGTGGAGGACCGCAGGGGACCGACGGCGAGGGCCACGATCGCGGCGGCGAAGACGCCGAAGGGCAGGTTGATGTAGAAGACCCAGCGCCAGGTCGTGACGGAGACGATGTAGCTCCCGAGGAGCGGGCCGGCCACGATCGCGATGCCCGAGGAGGCGGTGAGGAGCGCGACCGCCCGCGTCCGCTGCTCGGGCGGGAACATCACCGTGACCATCCCGATCGCGACCGGGAAGATCCCGCCGCCGCCGAAGCCCTGGACGCTGCGGAAGATGATCAGCTCGGTGAGGTTCTGGCTCAGGCCGGCGAGCATCGAGCCCGCGATGAAGATCACGAGGCCGGCGAGGAAGACGTTGCGTCGGCTCGAGATGTCCGAGAGGCGACCGAAGATCGGGATCGCGATCGTCGAGCTGACGAGATAGCCGCTCACGACGAACGTGACCCCGTTCACCTGGTGCAGGTCGCCCGCGATCGTCGGTAGCACGGTCGAGACGACGAGCGCGTCCATCGCCCCCATCAGGATCGCGAAGAAGATCCCGACGAGGACGATCACGCCCTCGAGCTCCTGGAGCCGGGAGCGCGGCCCGGGGGGCGAGGTACGTTCGGCCGGGGACGTCGTTGCGGAGGGGAGCGCCGCGGTCATGGATCTCCGGGGTCGGAGAAACGTGACTATCGGTCAGTATTTAGTCTTTAAGTCATACTTCCAGCTACAAGACAGCCGTTATACGGTCGTTCGCCTTAATCCGGCGGGCTCGGGGGGGCGGTCATGCCGAAGGTCGTCCGGGAGTACAAGGCGCAGGCCCGGGCCCGGATCATCGACGCGGCCGTCTCGGCCATCCAGCGGAAGGGACTCAGCGGCCTCACGATGGACGACATCGCGCGGGAGATCGGCGTCAGCAAGGGCGCGCTCTACCTGTACTTCCCCTCGAAGGCCCAGCTCCTCGAGGCGATCCTCAGCCAGTACCGCGATGAGATGATGGGGCAACTGGAGCGGGCGGTGGAGGAAGGGGACGTCGCCGAAGGGATCGCCGATACGATCGACAAGATCTTCTCCGGAGAGTTCAACCCGGCGGTCTGGCATCAGGTGGTCGTCGATGCGGCCGCCGACCCCGAGATCCAAGCGGCGCTCCGGGAGGATTCCCGCAAGGACGCCGAGGCGCTCCAAGCCTTCCTCCGTCGCATGGAGGCCCGCGGGCGGATTCCCCACCAGGACGATCCGGAAGTGATCGCGGACATCATCTCGTTCCTCCTCGGCGGCACCCTGTTGATGGTCTCCACCCGCCGGGACCCCGCGGAGGCCCGGCTTCGGCTCGTGCGCGCGCTTCGATGGACCCTGCGGCTACCGGCGGAGGGCTTAGGGGCGGGGGCTCGCGCGGGACGGGGGACTCGGCGTCGCTCTGGGTCCGGCCGGGACCCGGGCCGGTCGAACCGGGTTCGGAGTTGAGTACAAGTAGGAGTATGGTACGAGGGAGAGCGTGCAGTCGCTGACGTGCCCATCGTGTGGTGCCCCGGTGCCGGGCGGAGCGGCGTTCTGCCAGTTCTGTGGAACCTCCGTCTCCCCGCCCGCCGGTGCGCTCCCCTCGACCCCCGCCGCGCCGGGCGCTTCGTTCGTGCCGCCCCCGCCCGTCGCCGCTCCCCCGCCCCGCCGCCGGGTCTCCCGCCTCGTGATCGTGATCCTCGTCGTCGTGGTCGTGCTGGTCCTCGTCGCCGTCGTCGCCTATGCGTTCATCGCCCCGACCTCCTCGCCCCCGATCCAGGTCGCGTTCATCGACGTGTGGGCGCCCGACAACGTCTGCGGCCTCAACTCGAGCCCGATCGGCTACTACGGCTACAACGCCTCGACCGGCGCCGCGGTGTCGCTCGAACTGGAGGTGCCGAACGTCAACGCGACCGCCTGTACCGTCCAGACCGTCGTCACGAACACGACGGGGTTCTCCCTGAGCGGGATCCAGGTGCCCTTGACGGTGCCCGGCAGCGGCAACGCGACGATGAACCTGACCGTCACGTCCCCGGGCTCGCCCTACTCGGGCGATCTCAACCTCGTGTTCGCGTGACGGCGGGCGAACGGCGCGACGCCGGGCCCCGATCGAAGGACCCGAGCCCTCCGTCCCGACGGCCGGGGACAGTCGATTAGTACTCGCGGAGGAACGTCGTCCTGGCCAGCATCGCGAAGAGGTCGATGACCGATCAGTGGAACGAGGGCGACACCGCCCTGCTCTGCGGGCCGGGCCGCGCCGGACGGCTCGTGCGGCTCGCCCGGGGCGCGCAGCCCGTCGGGGACGACGGCGTGATCGATCTCGGCGGGGAGATCGGTCAAGCGGTCGGTCGGTCGATCGACTGGTCGGGTGCGCGATACCAGCTCGTCCGCCCTTCGCTCTCGGACCTGCTCGCCTCGGTGCACCGCGGGGCGCAGATCGTGACCCCCAAGGACGCCGCGCACCTCCTCTACGTCGCGGGAGTGGGCCCGGGCGCGCGGGTCGCCGAGGCGGGGGCCGGCAGCGGAGCGCTGACGATCGCGCTCGCGTACGCCGTGGGACCGAGCGGACACGTCCGCTCGTTCGATCGACGTCCCGACTTTCTCGCGACCGCCCGGTCCAACGTGGAACGTGCGGGTCTGCTCGCCCGCGTCACGTTTCGGGAGCGCGACGTGGGCGTCGAGGGGATCGACGCGTCGGACCTCGACAGCGTTCTCCTCGACCTCCCCGAGCCGTGGGACGTGCTGCCGTCCGCCCGCCGAGCCCTCGTGCCGGGCGGCCACGCCGCGACGTATAGCCCGACGTACAACCAGCTCGAGCGCGCGGTCCGGGCCTTCCGGAGCCACGGCTTTGTCGAGGTCCGGGCCTCGGAGCTCCTGGAACGCGAGCTCCACGTGGGCGACGGAGGAACGCGTCCCGAGTTCGACATGCTGGGGCACACCGGTTTCATCGCCGCGGGTCGGAAGGTCGACTGACGATGTTCGCCCCGTCCCTCCCCCTCTCGCTCGGAGCGCTCATCGGCGTCGTCCTCTCGGGCGGGTTCGTGTGGTGGGAGGTCGGGCGGTACGCGACCCCCCAGGTCCCCGTCAGCCTCTTCGACGAACGGCGGGAGCTGTTCGCCTACACGGCCGGCCTCTTTGTCGGGGTCCCGCTCGCGATCGCCTACGTGCTGTACATCGCGTCGATGGTGAGCCTCGCCCTCCTCGGGGGACTCGTCTTCCTCGCCCTCCTCGTCCTGGGCACCGAGATCGCCCAGTGGGCGCTCCTGCGCACGCACTTCTGGGGGTCGGACGAGAGCGGACCGTTCTATGCGCTCGGGTACCGCGTCGCGATCGGCGGGATCATCGTGCTGGCCCTCGCCTCCGAGTACTTTGCCGGGTCGAGCATCACGCCGACGGGCATCGCGCTCATCGTCCTCGATTCCGGCGCGGTCGTGGGGCTCGAAGCGGCGGGGGCGCTCCTCTCGACCCGGGCGCGGCCCGGTAGCGGACGGGTCGGCGGGGGTCCCGTGTCGGGAGCGATCTTCGGGGCCGTCGGCTTCTTCTTGCTCGGACTGGGGGCCGCGACGGGCGGCGCGGTCGCGTTCGGGGCCGCGATCGTCGCGCTCTTCGGCGCGGTGCTGGTCTACCACCGGCTGCGTCCGGTCCTCGCGGCGATCCCCGCGCCGACCGCCGGTCCGCGGACCGAGCGTCCCCGGGCGACGACCCCCTACGCCCGGACCGATCGACCGCTCTCCTCCTCCGACCAGCCGGGGAATCAGGACGAGCGCTGACCGTCAAAGAAACTTTAAGGGGACCCGCCTCCCGCGTTCCGCATGCCGCCCGAGGCAGAGAAGGTCCCGTTCGGCCGCCGCTTCCGCCACGGCGTTCGGTCGTATCGGGCCGCGATCTCGATCTTCGTCTTCGCGGCCGGCCTCTTGCTCACGATCCTCGCGCTGGGCTACTTCACGCCGCTCTCGAGTTCCTTCCCGTTCACCGCGATCAACTCGGCGACGGACCAGCCCAGCGCCAACTACAACCTCGTCTTCATCATCGTCGGCCCGATCGTCTCGATCGTCGGGGCCTACCTCGTCGGCGCCTACTTCTACGCCCGCCGCAAGTTCGAGCACCTCATGTTGACGAAGAGCAAGGCCGAGTTCCTGCGGAACATCCCCGAGCTCGAGGACCTCCTGTGGGACCTCACGCCGGCCGACGAGTCGAGGTACCAGCAGAAGCGCGCCGAGCTGAGGCTCCGGAACTAGCTCCGGACCCGCGCCCGGGTTAAGTAGCGCGGGCCGGTGAACCGCCATGGCCGCCGGCGGGACGAGCGCTCCGGGCGAGGGGTTCCGCTTCCGACGTCTCGAGAAGCCCGAGGAGTTCCGCCAAGTCGAGGAGATCGCCGAGGCGGTCTGGGGGCCCGAGGCAGCGGGCGGCGTTCCCCCGGCCCTCCTCCGGGCCTTGCAGGACAACGGTGGCCTCGTGCTCGGGGCCTTCGCGGACATCTATCTCGCGGGCGTTGCGGTCTCGCTGATCGGCTGGGACGGCGCGACGCTCTACCACTACGCCCACCTGACGCTCGTACGGCCGGAGTACCAGAACCACCATCTCGGGTTTCGATTGAAGGCGTTCCAGCGCGACGAGGTGCTGCAGCAGGGCCTGTCCGAGATCCGGGAGGCGTTCGACCCGCTGCAGAGCCGCGCGGCGTCCCTCCTCGTGCGTCGGCTCGGGGCGCGCCCCGATCGCTACTACACCCACTATTTCGGGCAGCTCGGGGACACCGCGAACCGCGGGCTCGAGACCGACCGGGTCCGCGCGGTCTGGGCGATCGCGTCCGACCCGGTCCGCCAGCGGCTGGCGGGCGAGCTCCCGACCGCCGGCGACCTGCGCGCGCGCTGGGAGCGATCGGACGCGATCGTCGAGACGGAACCGGGTGAGAGCGGCCTGCGCGTCCCCACGGCGGTCTCCGAGACGACCGCGGCGTCCGCGCACCTTGAGATCCCGTTCGACCTCGAGTCCGTGCGCGAGCACGAGCCGGCCGCCCTCCGACGCTGGCGGCACGCCGTGCGCGACGCGTTCCGTCTCGCGTTCGATCTCGGCTACGTCGTGGACGACTTCGCGGTGGTCGCCGCCGAGCACGAGCGTCGCAGTTTCTACTTCCTCTCGAAGTCCCGCGGCGACTCGTTGCCGTCCCCGAGCGCCGAGGCACGGTCGCCCGCCGCCGCGACCGGGCGCCCGGCGGGCCGGACGGGCCCCGGGGACGCTCCCGGAGAGGGTTAAGGGCGGTGGAGCCCTAGTCTCTCCGCCGGTGCGGGGGTCCGGCACGAGATGCCGACCGCGAGTCGACCGTCGATCGTGCTCTTGCTGGTGCTCGCCATCGCGCTCGCGTCGGGCGCGGCCGCGAGCCTTTTGATCGGCGCGGCGACCCCTTCAGGTTACACCGCCGCTCCCGCCCCGCTCGTCGTCTTCCCGAGCTGGTTCTTCGCGGACCTCCTGCTCGCGGTGGGCGTCGCCATCATCGGCGGGCTCGTCTACCAGCGGCTCAGCGGGGGTTCGGTGCCCGTGCCCCGACGGAACGTGATCACGATCCTCTTCGTGGTGCTCCTCGCCATCGTCTTCATCGCGGCCGCGCACACGTTCCTCGCGGGAGGACCCGCGGCGAGCGGTAAGGTCCTCTCCACCCCGGTGACGAACTCGACGAGCAGTGGCGGCAGCAACGGCTCGGCGAGCAGTCCGGCGCCCGGCCCGGGCGGCGTCCTCTGGTCCCCGTCGATCCCCGCCTGGGTCCCGTTCGCGATCGTCGCGGGGGTCGCGATCGTGGCCGTGGCGATCGGCCTCCCCCAGGCGCGCGCGTACCTCGACGAGCGACGTCAGCGGGCGGTCTCCGGGGAACCGGCTCCGTCCTCGTCCTCGGCCGTTCGGATCGCGCTCGAGCGGGCGGATCGGTCGCTCGCCGACGGGAGCGACCCCCGAGCCACCATCCTCGAGCTCTACGCCTCGGTGCTCGAGCGCTTGACCTCGATGGTCGGCAGTGTCGAGCTCAACACCGCCGAGGAGATCCGGACCACCCACCTCCTCCGCCTCGGGATCCGGCCGGAGCCCGCCGAGGCGCTCACGCGCCTCTTCGAAGAGGCCCGCTACTCCTCGCACCCGCTCCCGCCGGCCGCGGTGGAGCGCGCCCGCTGGGCGGTCCGAGAGGCGCTCGCCGACCTCGCGCGGTCCCCCCCCGCGGCATGACGGCCCCCTTCGGCTGGGGTCTCGTGGTGACCGCCCTCGCGGCCACCGGGGTCGCGATCTGGGCCGGACCGAACCTCTCGATCGCCGCGCCGGCCGCGATCGTCGCGATCGCCGCCGCCGCCCTCCTGTTCGTCGAGGTGGCCCTCCGGTCGGGTACGGGGCGCCCTCGCCCCGCGCCGGAGGCCCTCCTTCCCCGCCCCGCGATGGTCCGGACGGCGTTCGTCTCCGGGCGCCTCGGCCGGGAACGGCTCGTCCTGATGCTCGACACGCTGGATCGGCGCGCGGGGGAGGCCGACCGCGGGCCCCGGTCCCCGGAGGAGATCGACCGGTTCTCCCGGATGACGCCGGAGGAGTTCCGCGCCTACCTCCGTCAGCGCCTGGACGGGCTCGAGGCGCGGACGTGAGCCCGCCCGCTCGGCGACGCGTCGGCCTGGTCCGGTTCCGGCCGACCGCGTATCTCCTCCTCGGAGCCGCGGGCGCGCTCCTCCTCGCGGCGGTCGCCGGGCGGGACCCGGTCCCGCTGTTCCTCGCGATCCCGCTGCTCCTCGCCGGCCCGGCCGCGGCGCTCTCGGGCCCGCGCGGGACCCCCTCCCTGCCCGCGCGGTGGGCCGCCGAGGGCTCCGGGCCGGAGGTCACGGTCACCGGCACCGTCGATTCCGCCGGGCAGGTCGATCCGAACGACCTGCTCGTCGAAGCGACGCCCCCACCGGGCCTTCGGGAGGTGGCCCCGCCCACGTTCGACCGGCGGCGGAACGAGCTCACGTTCCGGTTCTCGTGGTCCGCGCTCGAACCGACGATCGTGGTCCTCCCGCCGCCGCGAGCGGTCTGGCGCGACGCGACCGGGTTGGTGGAGCGGCGCGCGGACCTCGGTCTCGCCGAGCTCGTCGTCGAGCGGTATCCGCCGGACCTGTTGCGGATCGGCGAGGTACGGTTGCGACGGACGATCGTACTGCCCGGGGAGACGCTCTCGCGCCGGATCGGCGTCTCGGGCGAGTTCTACGGGATCCGCGAAGCGTCCCCGACCGACCCCATCCGCCGGATCAACTGGGCGGCGAGCGCGCGGGCGGGCCGTCTCCTGGCGAACGAGTACCAGGTCGACCGCACGGGCGACATCCTGCTCGTCCTCGACACCCGGCCGACGACGCTCGGACCCGCGATCGACGGCCGCCTGCTCGCGATCTCCCGGGCCGCCGCGGTCGGCATCGCGAACTCGTTCCTGCGGGTGAAGTCCCGGGTCGGTCTCGGGATCTTCGGGGAGTTCCTCTCGGCCGTGCCGCTCGCCTCGGGCCGGACCCAGCAGCAGCGCATCCGCCGCGCGCTCCTCGCGTCGCGGACGAGCCCGGCGGACGCTCCGTCCGAGCGGTGCGCGATCGCGCTCCGCCGCTACTTCCCGCCGGGCGTCACCACCGTCGTGTTCTCCTCGCTCGCGGACGAGGGCCGGGCCGACCTCGTCCCGTACGTTCGACGGCGCGGCTTCCCGGTCGTGGCGCTGAGCCCGTCGCCCTTGCCGGTCTACCCGGCCTACCCGCCGCTCCCGGCGGAGGACGAGGCGCTCGTCGATCGCCTGGGCCGGCTCGCGCGACGTGACCAGATCGCACGGGCCTGGCAGGAGGCCCCGACGGTCGACTGGGACGACTACTGGTCGTTGGGGCGGTTCGTCGACTACCTGCGGCGGCCCGCGGTCCGGAGGATCGGATGAACACCACCGGAGTCCGGGGGACCCTCGCGTGGGTCCTGCTCGGGACCGTCGCGGGCCTGTTCGGCCTCGTCACGGGACTTCCGGACGGCGCGGGCGCGTTCGTCGCCGTCGCGGGGGTCGCGATCGGGGGCGCGCTGCGGCAGCCGGCGGGGTTCCCCCGCGGGCGGGCGTTCGCCCCGGTGCCCGTGGTGATCGGCCTCGTGTCGGTCGCCTCGCTGAGCTCGCTCGGCCTCGTGCCGGAGATCCTCGCGGGAGCGAGCGGCGTCGCGCTCCTCGTCTGGCTCGCCGACGACCCCGGCCGGCCCGCCGGCGGGCCCGCACGCGCCCAGCTCACGATCGCCGTCCCGGCCCTCGCCCTCGGGATCGCGTGGGCGAGCGCCCTCCTCCTGCCGTCCGATGCCGCCTCGCTCGGGGTCGCGGTCGGACTCCTCGTCTTCGTCCTGGCGGCGGTGGCGTATCTCGTCGGCCAGCCGTCGACGTACGATCGCGACGCGTCGTCACCCTGATAAGCCGTCGGCGCGATCCCTCGCTCGGTGCGGCCCTCGGTCGCACCCGGGTACCGACGAAGGGTCCCTCTCGACTCTACGCGGACGGGTCGTCCGTTGAGGATGACGTGAGGACAACCCCGGTGTCCGACACCCCCAGCCGGGTCAGACCGCTGAGAGGGCGGTGGCCTACCGTGACGCCGGTCGTTACGGCTGGGGAACACGGGAGCCTCCCGACGCGGCCGTGGGTTTGGCCCAAATAGGGCGGGCGGTCTCGCCCGCGGGGGGTCGGGGTGCAGCCGGCGGAGGCGCAGGCGCTGGCCGAGAAGGTCCGCGCCGCCGTCCAAACGGCGATCGTCGGCCGCGACGCCGCGGTCGAGCAGGTGCTCACCGGGCTCGTCGCCGACGGGCACATCCTGATCGAGGACCTTCCGGGGCTCGGGAAGACGCTGATGGCGAAGTCGTTCGCCACGGCCCTCGGGCTCGAGTTCCAGCGGATCCAGTTCACCGCGGACCTCCTGCCCCACGACATCACCGGCGGGGAGGTCCTCGACCCGACCCGGACGAGCTTCGTCTTCCGTCCCGGGCCCCTCTTCACGAACGTCCTGCTCGCCGACGAGATCAACCGGGCGCCGCCCAAGGTCCAGTCGGCGTTGCTCGAGGCGATGCAGGAGTACCAAGTCACGAGCGAGCGCACGACCCACCCGCTGCCCCGGCCGTTCCTCGTCCTCGCGACCGAGAACCCGCTCGAGCTCGAGGGGACGTACCCGCTGCCCGAGGCGCAGGTCGACCGGTTCCTCCTCCGCTTGAAGATCGGCTACCCGACGCCCGAGGAGGAGCGCGGCGTGCTCGAGCGTCGGCGCGCCCGGAAGACCGAGACGATCGAGGTGCCCCGCATGACCGACCCGGCCGCGTTCCTTGGCCTCCAGCGGTCGGTCGAGGAGGTGGAGATCGATGCTTCGGTGGCCGGCTACGTGATCGACATCGTCCGCCTCACCCGCGCCGACCCGCGGAGCGAGGTCGGTGCCTCGCCGCGGGGCTCGCTCG
The DNA here is from genome assembly GCA_030042855.1 of Thermoplasmata archaeon. The sequence goes on along the minus strand of JASHYU010000136.1, from coordinate 3,252 downwards.
CGCTCCAGAAGCTCGCGCGGGCCCGGGCGCTGATCCACGGCCGCGACTTCGTCCTGCCCGACGACGTGAAGGCGCTGGTCGAGCCGGCGCTCGCCCACCGGATCATCGTGAAGCCCGAGCCGTGGATCCGCGGGGTGCGCGGGGACGTCATCGTCCGGGACGCGCTCGATCGGGTGGCCGTGCCGAAGGGCCGTTAGGTCCCGGGCAAGGGTTTTCCGCGCGGTCCGGGTCCCCGGGCGATGCCCGAGCCCCCGATCGTGGTCGTGGCGGACCCCATCGACGAACGAGCGCTCACGCGCCTCGGCGACGGGCCGTGCCGGGTCGTCGATGCGACGCGGGACCCGGGCGCGCTCGCCGCGCACCTCGGGTCGGCGTGGGGATTGATCGTCCGCAGCCGCACGCGCGTCACCGCGGACCTCCTCGGCCGCGCCCCGCACCTCGAGCTGGTGGCGCGGGCCGGCGTCGGCGTCGACAACGTCGACCTCGCCGCGGCCGGGGCCCGCGGCATCCGGGTCGTGAACGCGCCCGCGGCCGCGACGGTCAGCGTCGCGGAGCTCACGGTCGCGCTGTGCCTGCTGCTGACGCGGGGGGCCTACCCCCAGATCGTCGCCACCAAGTCGGGCGCCTGGGAGCGGGCGACGCACGGCCACGAGCTCGCCGGGCGCACCGTCGGGCTCGTCGGGTACGGCCGGATCGCCCGCGAGACGGCGGCGCGGCTCCGCGCGTTCGGCGTGACGACGATCGCCCACGACCCGTACGTGACCGCCCCGACGGACGGGACCGAGCTCGTCGACCTGACGACGCTCCTCGGGCGCGCCGACCTCGTGAGCCTCCACTGCCTGCTGACGCCCGAGACGCACCACCTGATCCGGGCCGAAACGATCGGCCGGATGAAGCCGGGCGCGCTGCTCGTGAACGTCGCCCGCGGACCGCTCGTCGACGAGTCCGCGCTGCTCGCGGCCCTCGAGCGCGGGCAGATCGGAGGGGCCGCGCTCGACGTCTTCGAGGTGGAGCCCCCGACGCAGCGGGCGCTCCTCGCCCACCCGAAGGTGATCGCGACGCCCCACATCGGCGCCTCCACGGTCGAGGCGCAGCGGCGGGCCGGGGACGACATTGTCGACGAGGTCCTCCGCGCGCTGCGGGGCGAGCCGCTCACGGCCCTGGTCGCGCCGGCGGGAGGGGCCCGATGACGTTCGATCCCGAGACGACGACGTTCCTCATCGCCGGCCCGGTCCGGATCCACCCCCGGGTCCTCCGCGCGATGTCGATGCCGTCGCTCAACCACCGAGGCGACTACTTCCACGGGATCGTCCAGGAGATCCGCGAGCTCCTGCCGGTGCTCTTCGGCGCGAAGGGCCGGCAGGTCATCCTGAGCGGCAGCGGGACCGCCGGGCTCGAGGCGATGTACTCCGGTCTCCTCCCGAAGGAGGGCCGCGTCGTCGTCGTCACGAACGGCAACTTCGGCGACCGCTCGAACGAGATCGTCCGGCGCTACGCGACGAACGTCACGACCGTGGGCGCGCCGTGGGGGCAGCCTCTCCCGGCGGACGCCGTCCGCGCGGAGCTCGCGAAGGGGGACGTGCGGGCGGTCTGCGTCGTCCACAACGAGACGAGCGTCGGGCTCGCGAACGACCTCGCCGCCGTCGCCCCCGCGATCCGGGACGCGGGCGCGCTCTTCCTCGTCGACGGGATCAGCGCCGTCGCCGGGATCCCGATCGCGATCGACGCCTGGGGGATCGACGCCCTCGTCGCGGGCAGCCAGAAGGGGCTCGCTGCCCCGGCCGGCCTCGCCCTCGTGCACCTCTCCGACCGGGCGGTGGCCGCGCTCCGCCCCGGCACGTTCTACCTCGACCTCGCGGCCCACGTGAAATCGCTCGAGAAGAACGACACGCCGTGGACGCCGGCGGTACCGCTCTTCCTCGCGCTGCGCGAGGCGCTCCTCCTCCTGAAGGAGGAGGGCCTCGACGCGCGGCTCGCCCGGACCCACCGGCTCGCCGAGGCGACGCGGGCCGCAGTCGACGCGCTCGGCCTCGCGCTGTTCCCGGACCGGCGGTACGCCTCGGACACGGTCACCGCGATCACGAACCCCGACGGGATGGGGGACCCCGAGCTCCGCAAGGTCCTCGAGCGCCAGTACAACGTCCTCGTCCAGGGCGGCCAGGGCGCGCTGACCGGCAAGATCTTCCGGATCGGCCACATGGGGATCGCCGACTGGCCGGATCTTCTCGTCACGTTCGCCGCGCTCGAGCGCATCTTGGGCCGGGCCGGGCGGGTCGCGACGCCGGGCGCCTCCCTGCGCGCGATCGTCGACCGGATGCCCTGAGCCGCTAGATATCGAGGATGACCCGGGCCCGGTGGCGGGCCGGATCGAAGACGAGCCCGTGGAACGTCGCGGCCTTGACCTCGGTCCGCAGCGTGTGGCGGCTCGGGTCGATCGGCTCCCCCCGCGCCGCGGCGACCAGCGCCGTCGCGGGGTGCCCGATCGTCCGCACCTCGAGCTCGCGGACGAGGAAGCCGTCCGCGGAGGCGAGGAGCACGAGCTCGTTCAGGAACGCGACGACGAGCTCGGTCGGGTCGTCCGCCGAGGCGCGGACCGCTCGCTCGAAGCGCGGCCGGACCCGACGCAGGTCGGTGATCACCGCGACGAGCCCGAGCCCCAGCGCTTCGAGGAGGGCGTTCGCGTCCGCGCCGGTCGCCCAGATGCCGAGGTCGGCGGTCGTCGGGAAGGAGCCCCACCGGCGGGCCGGCCGCTTCGTTCCATCGTTCACGGGTCTCTCCCGGAAGGAGGGCACGGTTTATGGACCCGCACCCTATGGTCACCGTTCTCGACGATGCGGGCGAGCCTGGTCATCCCGACGCTGAACGAGGCGGCGTCGATCGCGCACGTGCTCCGGCTGTTCCGGACCGCGGCGCGGGCGGCGAACGAGAGCGTCTTCCGGGACGATCCGGTCGAGTGGGAGGTCCTCGTCGTCGACGGCGTGTCGACCGACGGCACCCCCGCGATCGCGGAAGCGGAGGGCGCCCGGGTGATCCTCGAGCCCCGCCGCGGCTACGGTCGCGCCTACCGCACCGGCTTCGACGGCGCGCGGGGCGAGATCATCGCGACCGCCGACGGGGACGCGACGTACCCGGTCGAGACGGTCCCGATGTTGGTGAAGAAGGTCCGGGACGAGGGGATCGACTTCCTGACCGGGAACCGCATGGCGTACCTCGACCGCACCGCGATGACCACCGAGCACCGGATCGGCAACG
>JASHYU010000135.1 GCA_030042855.1 Thermoplasmata archaeon | reverse complement strand
CGGTCGGCCGGGTCGGTGCCGGGGCGGGCGCCACGGTGGGCAAGTATCTCGGACGTGACCGCGCGATGCCGGGAGGTCTCGGGGGGGCGAGCGGACCGGTGGGCCGCCGGGGGCGGGTCGCCGTGCTGCTCGCGGTCAACGCGGTCGGGGCGGTCCGCGATCCGCGGACGGGCGAGTGGCTCGCGGGGGCGCGGGGGCGCGGCGGCCGGGTCGTTCCGCCGACGACGCGCGACGTCGTCCGGGCCCGGGCGCGGGGCACGACGCTCGGGATCGTGCTGACCGATCTCGCGCTCGGCCGCCCGGAGCTGGCGCGCGCGGCGGCGATGGTGCACGCGGCGATCGGCTCGGCCATCGTGCCCTACCTGACGGCCTCTGACGGGGACACGCTCTTCGCGGTCTCGACCGGCCGGGTCCGACCGGCGCGCGCCGAGACGCGCCCGGGAGAGTTCGCGGACCTCCTCGGATGGAGCGCGGGCGAGCTCGCGGTCGAGGCGGCCCGGCGCGCGGTGGCGACGGACTAGGGGCGTTCGCCCGGCGTCCGGCGGCGGAGCGGGGTTCCGCGCAGGCCGCGGATGAGGTCCGCCTTCGTCACGATCCCGCTCAGCTCCCCTCGATGGGCGACGAGGACCGCCGGATACCGGCCGAGAAGCGGCGGCAAGAGCTCGGCCGGGAAGCTCTCGTCGACGACGGGATACGCGGTCTCGAGCACATCGCGCACGCGCGTCCGGCGCGCGCTCGGATTACCGAGGGCCCGCAAGAGCGCCGACTCGGACAGCGAGCCGATCGTCCGCCCGTCGTCGACCACGGGAAGCTGCGAGAAGCCCCCGCTCTCCATCCGCTGCGCGGCGTCGGTCAGGAGCGCCGCGGACCCGATCGTAACGAGCGACCGGCTCCGCAGGTCCCCGACCGTGAGCTTCGGCGCCGCGACGCCTTCCTGATGCTCGAGGTACGCGAGGATCTTCTGGACGAGCTCGTACGACGGCTGGATCTGGCCGCGTTCGATGCGCGAGAGGGTCGCGTCGCTGCGACCGACGGCGCGCGCGAGCTCCCCCAGCGGGACCCCGAGGGCGAGGCGCCGACGTCGGATCTCCGTGAACGTATCCACGCGCGCCAAGACCCGCCCGGAGGGATAAGGGGTGCTCGGGGCGGGCGAACGGCGGGGGAGCCGCCGGTCCGAAAGGTAAAGGCCCGGTACGGGCATTCGGAAGCGGGGACCGCGATGGACTCGCGTTCGCGCCGGATCTCGTGGATCAGCCCTCCGCCCGAGATCTGCTGCCTCTGCAAGGAGCCGCTCGGCGACCCGGCGGAGACGAGCTCGTGGAACGGGAACCCGGCCCACCGGGACTGCGTTCGGGTCCGCCTGATGCAGCGGGACCCCGCGTTCCGGGAGTCGAGCGACGCGGAGGAGCCGGCCGAGGAATCCGGCGAGTCGCTCGACGGGGTGTTGCCGCGGGACGACGACGAGATCGATTTCGAGTGACGCAAAACTGCCTCGAGCGGGCCGGCGGGGGCGGTTCCGGACCGCTCAGTTGTCGCGGCCAGGGCGTCACAAGCCATAAAAACCCCAGTTTCGTGGTGCGACCTGACCGGCCTACCAAGAGGTGAGCGGTTCGTTGCCAGAAGTCGTCATCACATGCGACTGGACGATGATGAGCAATCATCACGGGAAGGAGTTCCTCGGTTTCGGCACGACGACCCCGGCCTACGTCTTCCCGGAGGCGGTCTACCGGCGCCTGTTCTTCCCCGTGATGAAGACCGACGAGAACGGCTTTCCGCAGCAGGCCCCCTACGGCATGCGGAAGATCGAGGCCTCGCTCATCGACGGCGGCTTCGACGCCCGGATCGTCCACCCGAGCTACCTCGACCGGTACCTGCCGGGCGAAGCGAAGGTGCTGCTCGTCTCGGGCCACGACTACTTCGGGCTCAATCCGCCGAGCTCGACGTTCGGCGGCGTGATGCACAAGGAGACGCTCAACTGCGTGAACTTCAAGCGGATGCTGACGCAGCCCGCGGTCGTCGAGGCCCGCAAGCGGGGGCTCAAGATCATCGCCGGAGGGCCGTGCGCCTGGCAGCTATCGCCGGCGACCCGGATGAAGCTGCCGTTCATCCAGGAGTTCCTCGATTCGTTCGGCGGCGTCGACACCGTCGTCGAAGGGGAGAGCGACGTCTTCGTGCGGGAGATCGTCGGGAAGGCGCTCCGGGACGAGTTCCTCCCCCCCCACGTCGTGCTGGCCGCGCGCGAGGCGCCGAAGGTCGAGCAGATCTCCTCGATCAAGTACCCCAGCGTCAACGGCCTCGTCGAGATCGGGCGCGGCTGCTGCCGCGGTTGCTCGTTCTGCTCGGTGACCACGCGGCCGACGCGCTGGTACCCCCTCGAGAAGATCGAGGAGGAGCTCCGGATCAACGCGCGGATCGGGATCCGCAAGGGGATCCTGCACTCGGACGACGTCATGTTCTACGGCAGCCCGAACGTCATGCCGCACGAGGAGAAGCTCCTCCCGCTCCTCAAGCTCGCGAAGCGCTACTACGAGCAGGTCGGCTGGAGCCACGTCGCGGTCGCGACGCTCCTGACCAAACCGAAGGTCCTCTCGA
>JASHYU010000134.1 GCA_030042855.1 Thermoplasmata archaeon | reverse complement strand
GGCGCTCGAGCGGCCCGACGCTGTCGAGGAACGCGCCGAGGAACGACTTCCTCGACGCTCCGATCACGACCGGGTAGCCGAGGCAGCGGAACTCGCCGGCGTGGATGAGGAGGTCGAGGCTCTGCTCGGCGGACTTGCCGAAGCCGAGTCCCGGATCCACGAGGATGCGATCTGATCCGATCCCCTCGCGTCGGGCGAGATCGGTCGCGTCCGCCAGCGCCTGGAAGACCTCGGCGCGGACGTCGGCGTAGTCGAGGTGGTTCTGCATCGTCACGGGCGTGCCCCGCATGTGCATCACGACGACGCCGGCGCCCGTCCGCGCGACCACGGCGCGCATCGCCGCGGACCGGAGCCCCTCGACGTCGTTGACCAGGTCGGCCCCGGCTTCGATCGCCCGCTCGGCGACTTCGGCGTGGCGGGTGTCGACCGAGATCGGGACGGGGAGGCGGCACCGAAGGCCCTCGAGCACCGGCCGGATCCGCTCCCACTCGACCTCGGGCGCGACCTCGGCCGCCTTCGGCCGCGTCGACTCCCCGCCGACGTCGACGATCGCGGCGCCGTCGGCGGCCATCGCGAGCGCCGCGGCGATCGCGCGGTCGGGGTCGACGAACGCCCCGCCGTCCGAGAACGAGTCGGGCGTCACGTTGACGACGCCCATCACCCGGGTCCGGCCGCCGAGCTCGAGCGACCGGTGCGCCCCCACGACCCGGTCCGGCCCGCGGGCGACGTAGGCCCGGAGCGTGCGATCGAGCTCGTCGGCGAGCTCCTTCAGGCGGAACGGCTGGCGGCGGAGCTTCGGGAGGAGGCGCTGGTACTGGCCCCAGGTCGCCAGCAGCACGACGGGCGTCGCGGCGACGGAGTGGTCCGCCACGCCGCGCGCGTGGGCCGCGTCCCCGCCCACCGAGAGGAGCTCCTGCTTCAGGATCGGGGCCGCCCGGAGCGGGACGTCGGAGAGACGGACCCGGAACGTCCGGCCCTTGCGCGTCATGATCCCAACCCCCTCGGGGTCGCTCTCCGTCCGCTCGATCTCCCGGGCGATCTCGGTGAGCGTGTCGCCCTCGAGCACCCGCGCGCCGAACCGGTGCGGGGAGGGCTCGCTCGGGCGGGCCGCGCTCACGGCCCGCCGAGACGGGCCGTCCATCAAAAGGCCGGCGGTGGCCGGAGCTCCCCCCGCGACGACCCACACGGTTTTCCCGTGCCGGAGCGTGCGCGGACCCGCGCCGAGGTGCCGATCCGATGCCCGAGAGCAAGCCGCCGGCGACCTACATCTCCGACTTGCGCCCGTCGCGCGTCGCGACCGTCGAGGGGACGGTCTCCGAGCTCGAGCCCGTCCGGGAGGTCGAGGTTCGGGACCGCGGGCTCCGTCCGGTCCGCACCGGCAAGCTGACGGACCGGACGGGGGAGATCGCGCTCGTCCTCTGGGGCTCGGAGGTCGAGCTCGTCGCCGCGGGCGACCGCGTTCGGATCGTCGAGGGCTGGGTCTCCGACCGGCGCGGCCGCCCGCAGATCTCGCTCGGCCGGACCGGGCGGATCGAGAAGCTCTCCCCGGACGCCCCGCCCCCGGCCGGCACCCCGGCGTCGCCGGCGAGCGAATGAGCCCGCCCGACGGTCCGAATCGGCCGGCACCCGCGGCGCCCTGGGAGGCCGCGCGCTACCTTAGGTTCGAGGCGGAGCGGACGCTCCCGTGTCGGGACCTCGTCCGTCGCCTCGAGCTCGACGCCCCGGCCCGGATCGTCGACCTGGGCTGCGGGACGGGCAGCTCGACCGCGGTGCTCGCGGACCGCTGGCCGTCGGCCCGGCTCGTGGGGGTGGACCTCGCGGAGGAGATGCTCCGCACGGCACGGGCCTCCTCCGTGGCGGCGGAGTGGATCCGGGCGGACCTCTCCGACTGGCGCCCGGACGCCGCGTTCGGCCTCGTCTTCTCGAACGCCACGCTGCACTGGCTCCCGGACCATCGACGGCTCGTGCCCCGTCTCTTCGACTGGGTCGCGCCCGAGGGGGCGCTCGCGTTCCAAGTGCCGGCCCGCTCCGACCCCTCCCCGGCGTGGCTCGCGGCGCGGGACGCCGTGCTCGCCCGTCCCGCCTGGCGCGGACTCGCGTGGCCCGACGTCGCGGAGGCGAACGTGCTCCCTCCGGCCGACTACTACGAGACGCTGTGCGGCTCGGCCCGGCGCATCGATCTCTGGGACACCGAGTACGTCCACGTGCTCGACGGGCCCGAGGCGGTGGTCGAGTGGATCCGGGGCACGGCCCTCCGACCCGGGCTCGCCCGGCTTCCGAGCGTCGCGGACCGGTCCCGGTTCCTCGCCGATCTCACCGGCGAGATCGCGCGGGCGTACCCGCGCCGGTCGGACGGGTCGGTGCTCTTCCCGTTCCGGCGGCGGTTCCTCGTCGCGTACCGGTAGCGCGGGGCGCGCCGACGCGGCTCCTTCATATCCGGCGACGCGTTCCCGCGCCATGGCCGGGCCCGACGCGTCCCCGCCGCGACTGTTCCGGGTGATCGTGCCCGTCACCGACATCGCCCGGGCCGAGCGGTTCTACGCCGGCCTGCTCGGGATCCCCGGGCGCCGGGTCTCTCCCGGCCGTCACTACTTCGACACCGGCGGCACGATCCTCGCGTGCTTCGACCCCCGGGCCGACACGGATCCGTTCGATCTCGGGCCGAACCCGGACCACCTCTACTTCGCGGTCGGGGACCTCGAAGGCACGTTCGCGCGGGCGCGGGCCCTGGGGGCCGAGATCCTGGATCCGATCGGCCGGCGCCCCTGGGGCGAACGGTCGTTCTACCTCGTGGACCCGTTCGGCAACAAGCTCTGCTTCGTCGACGACCGCACGCTCTTCACGGGCTGAGCCGGAGCCCCCGTGCCGGTCCCCGGGCGGATCCTCGCCCTCGAGGGAGCGTCGGGGGCGGGCAAGAGCACGGCGGCCCGGGCCGCGGCCCGGGCCTACGGGTGGGTCCGCCTCGCGGAAGCGTTCGATCGGCTCGGCCGGCCCGACCTCGACTTCCGATCCGAGCCCGAGCTCGCGTGGATCGAGCGGACGCTGCTCCGCGAGGACGCGCGCCGATTCTCGGAAGCGCGCCGGCTCCGCGCCCGCGGCCGCACCGTCGTCGCCGACACGGGGTTCCTCGGGCCGCTCACGTACACCGCCGGGCTCGTCGCCCGGGGCATCGCCCCCATCGGCGTGCTCGACGACCTCGGGGACCTCGCGGGGCGGCTCGGCGGAGACCCCGCGTACGGGCTGCCCGACATCGTGGTCTACCTGGACGTCCCCGAGCGCAGCCGCCGCCGTCGCGCGGCGGGCGATGCCCGTCGGCACCCGTCCGCGCTCGACCGCCGGCACGCCGCGGTCGCGCGGTTCGAGCGCGGGTTCTACCGGGACCTCCGGGCGCAGCAGCCGCCCGGGACCGTTCGCTTCGTGCGGGCGAACCGACCGGTCCGCGA
>JASHYU010000133.1 GCA_030042855.1 Thermoplasmata archaeon | reverse complement strand
CCTCCCCTTCCCTTCGGCCGACCGTCACGCTATACGAACCCAGTACTTCGCGCTCCGTTGACCCACAGCGAGATCCTCGGCTCCCCGCTCGAGCCCCGTCGCGTCGGAGCGCGGCCTCGATGACGAGCGAACGCGACGCGACGACCTTGGAAGTCCCCGGTGGACGCTTGGCTTATGACGAAGCGGGCCACGGCCGGTCCGTTCTCCTCCTCCACGAGGGGATCGCGGACCGCCGGATGTGGGACCTCGAGTTCCCCCGGCTCGCCCAGCGCCACCGGGTCGTTCGCTACGATCTCCGCGGATACGGCGGATCTACCCCGGCCTCCCAGGCCTTCGCCTCGTTCCGGGACCTCAAGACCGTGATCGACGCCCTCCGGATCGAACGGCCGGTGCTCGTCGCCCCGAGCATCAGCGGCCGCATGGCGATGGACTTCGCCGTCGAGTATCCCGACGTAGCCGCCGGCCTCCTTTTGATCTCGCCGGGCCCTCCCTCCGGCACCGCGGCCGAGATGGGCCCCGACGCGGCCGCCGCGGTCGAGGCGGACCGCCGCGCTTCCGAGGGGATGCTGCGGGCGTGGACGGAGGGTCGCAAGGACGAGGCCTTCGAGCTCCTACGAGCGCTCTGGTGCCCCGCCCTCGACGGCGACGCGCGGGCGCGATTCCGCGAGATGGTCGGGGCGAACGAGGCGGAGGTGTACCTCGACCGGTCCCTCCATTTCGACACTCCGCCGGACCCTCCCACCGCGGGCCGGCTCGGCTCGCTCCGGCTGCCCGTCACGATTCTACTGGGCGACCGGGACAACCCCGTCCAAGCGCACTTCGCGAAGTTCGTGGCGCAACGGATCCCCGGCGCGAAGCTCCAGATCATCGCCGGCGGCGACCACCTGCTCAATCTTTCGCGGCCCGTCGAGTTCGACGCGGTTCTCGCGGAGTTCCTCGAGCAGTTCGAGCTCGCCCCGTAGGCGCCGGGCCGCGCCCGCGCGCGGTCCCGGGCAGGAAAACATGAAACCCCGCGGACCTTTTCGTGCGCCCGAGAGGATCGACGACGATGCAGGAAAAGACGGTGAAAGTCCCGTCGCGGGGGCGCGAGATCGAGGTCTACCTGACGTTCCCCGCGGAGGTGAAGCGCACGAGTCCCGCGGTGATCGTGATCCACGAGATCTTCGGCGTCGACGCCCACATCCAGGACGTTACCCGACGCTTCTCGGCCGAGGGGTACGTCGGGGCGGCTCCGAACCTTTTCTCCGGTGAGCTGCAGCGCATCCTCACCCCGCAGAACATCGGCTACGCGATGCAGGCGTTCGCGAGCGCGCCGCCCGAGCTGCGGCGGGATCCGGCGAAGCTCGCGGAGTTCGCGGCCTCCCAACCCCCCGAGCGTCGCCCGATCCTCGAGGCGTTCGGGAAGATCTCGACCCCGGAGGCGCTCGCCGGCTTCACCGACGACCTCGTCGCCGTCGCGCACTACGTCCGGGGCGTCCCGGGCGTGGCGCCGGACCGGGTCGGCTGCGTCGGCTTCTGCTTCGGGGGACGGATGGCGGCCCTGCTCGCGACCCGCGACCCCGAGCTCAAGGCCGCGGTCATCTTCTACGGCCAGAACCCGCCGCTCGAGGCCGTCCCGAAGATCCGCGCGAAGGTCCTCGGCCTCTACGGGGGGGAGGACACCGGGATCACCTCGACGGTCCCCGAGCTCGCCGCGGCGATGCGGAACGCCGGAACGAGCTTCGAGTCCCACGTCTATCCGGGCGCGAAGCACGCGTTCTTCAACGACACCCGGCCGTCGAACTACCACAAGGAGAGCGCGACGGACGCCTGGGCCCGGGTCCTCGCGTTCTTCATCTCGCAGCTCGGCGCCACGGGCGCGCAGGCGGGGGCCTAAGCGCCCGCGATCGTGATCTCGACGATCCGCACGGGGCTCTTCGGGCGGTCGTTCCCGTCGCGGGGGACCGCCGCGATCTTCTCCACGACGTCCTGGCCCGATCGGACCTTGCCGAAGACCGCGTGCTTGTTGTCGAGCCAGCTCGTCGGGGCGAGCGTGATGAAGAACTGGCTGCCGCCCGTGTTCGGCCCGCGGTTCGCCATCGAGAGGATCCCGGGCGAGTCGTGGCGGAGCGTCGGGTGGAACTCGTCCTTGATCTCGTAGCCGGCGTCCCCGGTGCCGTCGCCCTTCGGGCACCCGCTCTGGATCATGAAGCCCGGGATCACCCGATGGAACGTGAGTCCGGTGTAGAACCCCTTCTTCGACAGGGTCACGAAGTTCTCGACCGTCTTCGGGGCGCGGTCGCGAAAGAGCTCGATCTTCAGGTCGCCGAGCGTGGTCCGGAGGGTCGCGGTCGGGTTCGGCATGCGCGAGGGAAGGGCGGCAGGCTAAAAAGCGACGGGGCCCGGGCCCGCTCCCGCCGACCGCTTTATGTGCTGGCAGCCAGCTAAGTGCAGAGCGACGGCCCCACGGCCCGGGAACGGAGGGGATGAATCGCTCGATCGTGCTGGTCGGCACCGCGATCATCCTCGCCGGCCTGGCCCTCGTCGCCTCCCCCATCGTGCTCTTCGGCGGCGAGGTCTTCACCCCGGAGCAGGAGTTCGGGATCTTCCTCTCGCCGATCGGCCTCCTCGTCATCCTGATCGGCGCCGTTCAGGCGAACCCCTCGGCGACGACCGTGGGCGGGACGTTCGGCAACCCGGACGTTCGGCCTACGCGACCGGCGGGTCCCCGCGCGCCGGCCGCCTCCCGCCCGGTCCCGCTCGGGTTCAACCCGCGCGAGGCGGTCGACTGCCGGTACTGTCGCTCGGTGATCACCTACGACCTTGCCTTCTGCCCGCGATGCGCCCGGCCGAGGGACTGCCGGGGGTGCGGACGCGTGCTCGGCATGGCCGAGGAGCGGACCGACTGCCCCGGTTGCCATCGCGTCGAAGCGTTCTGCCGGTGCCCGCGCCTGAGCCGACCCCGGTCGGCGCCGCTCACGGGCCCCGCGCGCGCCCGACGCACGTGAGGCACGGTCCGATGGACGACGGGGCGATCCCGCGCGGCATCGCGACCCTCTCGGGGCCCGTCCGGGTCCACTTCGACGGCGCCTGCGAGACCCTGCGCGGCCGACGGATCGCCGCGTACGGCTACCATCTCGAGGGCGGAGGGTTCCTGCACGAGGACGCGGGGCTCGCCGTCGCTCCGGATTCCGACCGCGCGACGAACAACGTCGCCGAGTACTCCGCCGCGATCCGGGCGCTCGAGTGGCTCGGCCGGCAGGGCTACGTCGGCGAGGTCGTGCTGTACGGGGACAGCGAGCTCGTCGTCCGGCAGATGAACGGCGAGTACGCGGTGCGGGCCGAGCACCTCCGGGCGTACCACGATCACCTGGCGCAGCTCGCCGGGCGGTTCGCGCACAGCGAGTTCCACTGGATCCCACGGGAGGAGAACACCCGGGCCGACGCGCTGTCGAAAGAGGCGTTGACGGAAGGCCTCGAAGCGACGGACCGGCCGCGCCCGGCCGCCCTGCGGGATCCCGCGGGGACCGAACCGGAAGACGACCGGCGACCGGCGAGCCGCGGTACCAGCTGATCAGCTCCAGCGGACCGTGTAGATCAGCGTCCGGCCTTCGATGGCGGCGCGGGCGCGGGCCGAGTCGACGTAGGTCGCGAAGGCCGCCGCCGCCTCGGGCGAGAGCTTCGGCCGTATCCCGTAGCCCCGGGGGGTTCCCTGACCGAGGATGTTCGGCAGGCTCGGGGCGAACCGGGACGGGCCGGGAAGGCTGGCCGGTCGCTCCGTCGTTTCGCTCACAAGTCCTCGGCGAGCGTGGGGAAGCGTCCCGTGAAATCGACGAGGCAGCACGGCAGGGCCGCGAGCGGGTAGGCCGGTCCGACCCACGACCCGAGGTCGAGCGGAGCGGCCGCGAGAGTGGTCGGTCGTTCGTATCCGTCCGACATCGTCCGCCGACGCATGTCAGACGTTCGTCATACATAAACCTGCGAGTTCAAGTCGAATCGCAGGACACGCCCTCGGTTTTCGAGATGGACCGGTGGCGGACAACCGGCGGACCCGCGTCCGAGACCCTCTGTCCCGGCGCCCTGTATTATGGACCCTACCGTTCGCCCCACCGTTGCGCGCGGACGTCGCGAATCCCGAGCCGCCCGGCTCCCCGGCGAGGTTCCTCGCCGATGCCGAGGGGCGGCTCCTCGAGCTGGCCACCGAGGCGAACCGGGCCGACTGGGTCTTCGCGACCTTCATCACCCCCGACACTCAGGAGCTCTCGGCGCGAGCGCTCGGCCGGCTGATCTCCGAGACGACCGCGCTCGCGAAGCGGTCGACCCGTCTCGTCCCGCTCGGGCTCACGCCCGTCGAAGAGCGGAAGCTGAAGCTCCTCCGGCTCTCGCTGCCGCTCGTCGCCCCGATCGACCCGCACGATTCGGAGGAGCTCGTGCGGCGGACCAACGCGATGTCGAGCGCCTTCGCGAAGGGGCGGTACACGCCGCGCGGACGGACCGAAGCCCTCGACGTCCAGGGGTTGAGCCGGATCCTGCAGGAGAGCCGGGATCCCGCGGTCCTCGAGGACGCGTGGGCCGGCTGGCACGGGATCGGACGGGCGATGCGCCCCGACTTCGTACGGTACGTCGAGCTCGCGAACCGCGGCGCGCACGAACTCGGGTTCGCCGACCTCGGCGCGATGTGGCGCTCCCGCTACGACATGGACCCGGACGCGTTCGCCCGGGAGGCCCGCCGGCTCTTTGCCGACGTGGAGCCGCTCTATCGGTCGCTCCACGCCTTCGTCCGCGCCCGGCTCGTGTCGGTCTACGGACCCGAGCAGGTCCCCCCCGACCGCCCGATCCCCGCGTACCTGCTCGGCAATATGTGGGCCCAGTCTTGGGACGGCATCTATCCGCTCGTCGCGCGCGGTCTCGGTGATCCTCCGTACGACCTCACGGCCCTGTTGCGCGCGCACGGGGCGACGCCCGAGGGGCTCGTCCGCTACGGCGAGCGGTTTTTCGCCTCGCTCGGGTTCGACCCGCTGCCGGCCACGTTCTGGGAGCGATCCATGCTGGTCCGCCCCCCGGGCCGCGACGTCGTCTGCCACGCGAGCGCGTGGGACATCGACGGCGACGACGATCTCCGCCTCAAGATGTGCATCGAAGGTTCGGGCGAGGATTTCCTCACGGTCCACCACGAGCTCGGGCACAACTACTACCAGCGCGCGTACGCGCGCCAGCCGTACCTGTTCCGCGAGAGCGCGCACGACGGCTTCCACGAGGCGATCGGGGACACGATCGCGCTGTCGATCACGCCGGAGTACCTGGTGCGGATCGGCCTCCTGGACCGCGCGCCGGGACCCGAGGCGGACCTCGGGCTCCTCCTGCACTGGGCGCTCCAGAAGATCGCGTTCCTCCCGTTCGGTCTCCTCATCGACGAGTGGCGATGGCGCGTCTTCTCGGGCGAGATCGGTCCCGACGAGTACAACCCGGCCTGGTGGGCGCTCCGCGAGCGCGTCCAGGGGGTGGCGAGCCCGCCCGGCCGCGACCCGCGCGAGTTCGACCCCGGGGCGAAGTACCACGTCCCCGCGAACGTGCCGTACATCCGGTACTTCCTCGCGCACATCCTCCAGTTCCAGTTCCACCGCGCGCTCGTCCGGGCTGCCGGGGTTTCGGGCCCGCTCCACCGGGCCTCGATCTTCGGCTCGCGCGCCGCGGGGGACCGCCTGCGCGCGATGCTGGAGCTCGGCAGCAGCCGGGCCTGGCCGGACGCGCTCGAGGTGCTGACGGGGGAGCGCCGGATGGACGGGACGGCGCTCGTCGAGTACTTCCGACCTCTCCAGCGCTGGCTCGACGAGCAGAACCGGGGCGTTCCGATCGGTTGGTGACCCCGTCCCCGCGACCGGCCGGTCGAGCGCCGGTGCTAGAACGGGAGCTGGCGGAAGAGCTGGTCGAATCCCGAGCGGGCCCAGAAGAACGCGATCGCCCCGGCGGCGAGCGCGACGCCCCCGGAGCCGAGGGCGAACGCAACGACCGCCTCCGAGACGGCCGGGGCGAGGAACGCGTACGTCGCCGGCACGAGGATCGAGAACAGGATCACCATCCCCGAGACGAGCGCGCCGACCATCGCGCCGGGACGGAGGTACTGCGGGCGGGGGCGGTCCTGGTAGTCGGAATAGCGCGCGGCGAACGCGAGGCCCCAGAACGCGAGGACGACCGCCGCCGCGCCGCACGCGAGGAGGAACCCTCCGACCGCCCGCAGCGGGAGGCCGAACAGGAGGGAGACCACGATCGGCAACCCGAGCGCCGCGAGGAGCGTGGGAACGAGGACGGACGCCGCCTTCGCGCGGAGCACGTTGCGGCCGGTGATCGGGTAGGCGTAAAGCGTCTGGAGCGACCGGCGTTCCTGACCGATCGACGTGACCGACAGGAGGATGGCGAACAAGCCGACCACCCAGCCGGCCCACAGGATCGATTCGAGATGCCCGAACATCGAGCCCTCGACCGCGAGGAGAAGGAGGAGCACCACCGGGATGACGAGCGTCGGCAGCATCTCACGACGCCGGACGAATCCCCGCAGGTCCTTCGAGGCGATCGCCGCCTCGGGCCCGGAGAGCCCGACCGCGACGAGGTACGGATGGCCCGGTCGCACCGCGGGCGCGACCTCCGCCACTTCGGCGGGGTTCGGGACCCAGAAGCGGGCGCGGACGGCGCCGGCCGCGGACACGAGGAGCACCAGGAACGCGAACTGGCCGACCGCGAACGCGACCGCGAGGTCGACCGTGCCGGCGGTCCACTCGGCGAGCGCGCGGGTGGACCAGAAGAGCGGGATCGCGGAGGTGATCCACTCGAACGACGTCGCGGTTCGGACGACCCCGAGGATGATGACCGGGTTGAACGCGAGGTCGAAGATCAGGATCAGCAGCACGAGGAGGGCGGCGCGGAGCACGATGCCGAGGCGCGCGAACCGCCCAGCCCCGATGGCCCCGGTCCGCTGGACCACCGCGCGCACCATCTCGACCAGCACGGCCCCCTCGAGGAGCCCGACGACCGTGAGGAAGGCGGTCAGCGCGAACGTGGCGGGGAGGCCCAGCGCGAGGGTGACGGGCAGGAACCCGCCGAGCAGGAGCGCGATGGCGGGCGAGTACGAGTACGAGATCGCGATCGCGGACCCCGCGACGTACTCGGCAGGGGAGAGCGGCATCCAGTTCGCGGCGTCGCTCGAGGAGAACCGCGTGGAGTTCGTCAGCTCGAACATCACGCCGGCGATGAGCGTCGCGGCCACCGCGACCAGCGGAAAGAGGGGGGCGAGGGTGTCGACGGCGAGCCGGAGCTCGGCGGCCGTGAGGCCGATCGAGCCGAGGGCGAGCGAGACGACGAGGAACGCGCCCAGGAACAGCCCGGCATCCGCGATCGCGATGACGATGCCCCGGCCGAGGAAGCTCCGCGGATCGGAGTTCGAACGCCCCGATCGCATCTGCGATGCCACCAGGATCTCGGCGAGGCGGCGCACGCGGTGGAAGTTCGTGGCGACCCCCCACTCAATGGCTGAGGGCGGCGACGACATCGGAGAGGTCGCCCGTGCCCGTGAGCGTGAGGAAGACCTCCTCGAGCCCCGAGCCGGCCAGGCCGGCCCGCTCGCGGAGGGCGGGCACGGTCCCCGAGGCCACGACCTCGCCCTGCCGGAGGATCACGACATGATCGCAGATCGCCTCGGCGATCTCGAGCACGTGGGTGCTGAACACGACCCCGACGCCCTCGCGGCGGGTGAGGTTCCGCAGGAGGTCCTTCGTCACCCGGGCCGAGCGGGGGTCGAGGGCGTTCAGGGGCTCGTCGAGGATTAGGACCCGCGGCCGGTGCACGAGCGCCCCGATGAGCGCGACCTTCTGCTTCATGCCCTGCGAGTAGCTGCTGATCAGCGCGTTCTCGTGGCCGGCGAGCTCGAGGCCGTTCAGGAACTGGCCGATCCGTTCGGCGCGGACCTCGCGCGGCAGTCCGTACATGTCGGCCACGAAGTCGAGGTATTCCGCGCCCGTCAGGAACTCGTAGAGCGCCGGGGCCTCGGGTACGTACCCGACGATCCGCTTGACCGCGACCGGGTCCTCCCGGACGTCGCGTCCCAGGACCCGGATCTCGCCGAGGTCCGGCCGGACGAGCCCGAGGATCGACTTCATCAGGGTGGACTTGCCGGCGCCGTTCGGCCCCAGCAGTCCGACGATCTCTCCGGACGGCACGGTGAAGCTTACGTGGCTCAGCGCCTGGACCGCGGCGTAGCGCTTCGACACACCCCGCACGTCGATCGCGGGCGGGGAGGGCTCTCCGGTCGGCGACCCGGCGTCGGGAAGGGGGCGGGGCACGCCACCGGGAAGGGGGACGGCGTCGGACACGGCCTCGGATTCCGCTCCAAGTACACGGGGCGCCCGTCTTAAGCGGGTGCCGCCCTAGCGGGAGCCGGGAGGAACCGCGCTCGATGGCCCAGGTCGGCCGGCAGCCCGTCGCACGGGCCCGCGAACCGTGGGTATCGGCGATCGTCCTGGCCGCCGGGACGTCCAGCCGGATGGGCGAACCCAAGCCGCTCGTCGCGCTCGCGGGTCGGCCTCTGCTCGCGCACGTGCTCGACGCGGTCGCCCGGTCCCGGGTTCGAGAAACGGTCGTCGTCCTCGGCGCGGCCGCCGAGCGGGTGCGCGTCGGCGTGCCTTTGAGCGGAGCCCGGATCGTCGAGAACCGCGCGTTCGCCGACGGCCTGAGCAGCTCGATCCGCTCGGGCGTCGCGGCGATCGATCCGGAGGCGGAGGCGTTCTTCGTCGTCCTGGGGGACGCCCCGTTCGTCCGAGCCGCGACGCTCGACGCGCTCATGGCCGCGCGCGAGCGGACCGGAGCGCGCGTCGTGGTGCCGGTGTATGACGGCGTGCGGGGCAATCCCGTGCTGCTCGATCGATCGCTGGTCGACGAGGTCGATCAACTGGTCGGGGACCGGGGCTGCCGCTCGATCCGCCAACGACATCCCCGCGAGACGGTCGAGGTGGCCGTCGACGACGCGGGCGTCGTCATCGACCTCGACACCGCGGACGACCTCGACCGCGCGCGGAGGGCGCTCGACTCGGGCGTTCCGATCGACGACCTCGCCCGCGAGCTTGCGCGCGCGAGCCCCCCGGCGTCCCCCGAGCGGTCGCCGCCCCGTCCGAGGGTCCGCGCGACCCCCGATATCTTCGGGCTCGCCGCGGAGCTCGACCGGCGGCGCGAGCCGTTCTGTCTCGCGATCGTGACTCGCGTGGTCGCGCCGACGTCGGGCAAGCCGGGCTTCCGGGCGATCGTTCGCCCGGACGGCTCGATCGTGGGCTGGGTCGGTGGGACCTGCTCGCGTCACGCGTTGCTCTCGGAGGCCCGCCGCGCCCTCGCCGATGGGGAGCCGCGCGTGCTCCGTCTGCGACCGGGGACGGAGGAGTGTCCGCCCCCGGCGCCGGGCGTGGTGGATCGCGTCCTGGAGTGTCAGAGTGGAGGAGCGATGGACATCTACGTGGAACCGCATCGCGCCGCGCCGCAACTGGTCGTGGTCGGGGACTCGCCCGTCGCCGAGGCGCTCGCCTCCCTCGGCCGCCTCCTCGGCTACCGCGTCGTCGCCGCGGGGATCGAGCTCGATCCGACCCGGTTCCCCGACGCCGATGAGATCGTCGGCGAGCTCGACTCGCTGACGGAACGCCTTGACGCGGAGAGCTACGCGGTCGTGGCGACGATGGCCCAGTACGACGCCCGGGCCCTCGCGGCGCTCGTCCGGTCGCCCGCCGCCTACGTGGCCCTGGTCGCGAGCCGGCGGCGGGCGGGCTTCCTCTTCGACGAACTTCGGGCGCAACGGATCCCCGAGGACGCGATCGCCCGCATTCGGAACCCGGCCGGGCTCGACGTCGGGGCGCGGACTCCCGAGGAGATCGCCGTGAGCGTCGTCGCCGAGATGATCCAGGTGCGTCGCCGGCCCCCCGCCGGAAGCGGGCCGACCCCGGAGGCCACCGGGTCGCCCGTAGCCGCGAAGGTCGAGATCGACCCGGTGTGCCACATGGAGGTGGACCCCGCGACGACCCCGCTCCGTTCGAGCCACGGGGGGACGACCTACTACTTCTGCTCCGAGGGCTGCGTCCGGCGCTTCGAGGCGAACCCCCACGAGTTCCTGGGGTAGGCCGGTACCGCTCAGTTGTCCCGCGTCCCGACCGGCGGGCGCGAGACGTACGGGGCGAGGAACGTGACCGTCCCCTCGACCGGCCCGGTCGGGCGGAGCGCGTCGACCGCGTGGACGAGGAGCTCGTAGGCGGCGTCGTCCGCATCGGCCGAAGCGCCCTCGGGTCCGTCGACCTCGGGCACGTAGACGTGGAGTCGCCCGCGGCGGATCCCGAGGAGCACGTACTCGGAGCCGTCCCGCCGCGCCCAGGCGAGCAACCGCTCGTCGTCCCGATCGACGACGCCGACCCAGCGGAGCGAACCGAACCATCGCCCGGTGAGTCGGCTCAGCAGCACGTTCGCGGCGGCCCCGGTCGGGACCTCGATGGCGGCGATCGTCCTCAGGTCGCGCGTGAGCGGGGCCCGGCGCGGGTCCGGTCCCGCGAGCGCCCGATACCCTCCGTCGACCCGCTCGACGAGACCTTCCCGCTCGAGGCGCCGGAGCGCCCGCGCGAGCGACTCCGGGTGCGCGCGCAGCACGCGCTTGAGGCCGCTGAAGGCGAGCCGGCCCGGTAGGCCCTGGAGCGCCGAGAGGATCCGCTCGTCGAGCCGGGAGGACTGGAACCCGAGGGGCTCGTCGGAGCCAGCGGTCATCACCCGAAGAACGGGCGGCGGGGATTTAGCGGGTCCGTTACGCGTCCGTAATCGACCCGGGAGGGCGGGGGTCCCCAGCGCGGTCCCGACTCGCCGCTGTGACCGGTCGACCGCCGAGCCGGTCAATATCCTCCCGCCCCGGCTACCGGTGCCGAGGACGAAAGTTCGGGAGGAATCGATGAGCGAGAACGAATCCGAGATGGGACGAGGCCACTTCCGGTACGGGCCCTGGGTCTGGTCCGCCTACCGGGCGTACAACGAGCTCCTGCGTGAGAAGATCAAGAAGCGCTTCGACGCCCAGGAGGGCCCCTGGATGGACAAGGTCGCCGACCTCCTGGTCGAGATCGTGAACGCGCGCTGGGAAGGCGGTCGGAAGAAGGAGAAGGAAGCCGAGGCGCTGTTCGAGAAGCTCCAGAAGCTTCTCGAGGAGTGAGCGGGATGACCGTGCCGGGCCAGCCGATGCCGCCGCCCCCCAACGGACCCGAGCCCCTGATGCCGTGGCCCGGCTCGGGCACGCTGCGAGCCGCCCCGGGGGACCGCCCGTGAGCGGGATCGATCTCGAGGACCGCATCGTCGCCGCGGTCGAGGCGATCGGTCCGAGCGTCGCGAGCGTCGAGAGCCTGCGCGTCGGCCGCCGCCGGGGCCGCGGGGCGTTCGCGATGCCCGGCCAGGCGAGCGCGGTCGTCTGGGATCGGACCGGCTACCTCCTCACGAACCAGCACGTCGTGGACGGGGCGACGGCGCTCACGGTCCACCTCCCCGACGGGCGCGAGCTCCCGGGCGAGGTGGTCGGCGGCGACGCGGTGACGGACGTCGCCCTCGTCAAGGTCGACGCGGTCGACGTTCCGGCGGCGCGGGCCGGGGACTCCGACCGCCTGAAGGTCGGCCAGATCGTCCTCGCCGTCGGCCACGCGCTCGGCCTTCCGGGCGGGCCCACGGTCTCGACCGGGGTCGTGAGCGCCCTCGGTCGCCCGCTGCTCGGCTCCGACTTCATCTTCGAGGGGCTCGTCCAGACCGACGCCGCGATCAACCCGGGCAACAGCGGCGGACCGCTCCTCGACCTTACGGGGTCGGTGATCGGCATCAACACCGCGATGATGCCGTTCGCCCAGGGCGTCGGGTTCGCGATCCCGGTCCACGCGGTCCAGCGGATCGCGGACGAGCTGCGACGGCACGGCCGCGTCGTGCGGCCGTGGGTCGGGGTCCAGGTCGCCGAGCTCGGGTCCGAGCTCGCCCGGCTCCACGGGCTGCCGGCGGGGTCCGGCCTGCTCGTCGCCGACGTGGTCGCCCGTTCTCCGGCGCACCGGGCGGGCCTTCGGGCCGGGGACGTCCTGACCCGCGTCGGTCCGTTCGAGGTCCGGCGGGTGCGCGAGCTCATCGAGACGCTCTCGAAGTTCCCGGTCGGGTCGGACGTCGAGATGGGCGTCGACCGGCGCGGGCGGACCTTCGCGGTCAGCGTGCCGCTCGAGGAAACGCCCGAGGAGATTGCGGCGGCCGGTTAGCCGCGTCCGGCCGCCCGCCCCGCCGATCGGCGGGGCGGAACTACTTCGTCTTCGCCTTCGCGTCGGCCGCGTGGAGGATCTGCCAGACCTTCCAGGGGTGCACCGGGATGTCGATGTGCTCGACGCCGTACGGCTGGAGGGCGTCCACGACCGCGTTGACGATCGCGGGCGGGGCGCCGACGGTGGCCGACTCCCCGACCCCCTTCGCGCCGATCGGGTGGTGCGGGCTCGGCGTGACGGTCTTCGCCGTCTCCCACTTCGGGGTCTCGACCGCGGTCGGCACGAGGTAGTCCATGAACGAGCCGCCGTGGATGTTCCCGTTCTCGTCGTACTGGATCTCCTCGAGCAGGGCGGGGGCGAAGCCCATCGTGAGGCCGCCGTGGATCTGGCCGTCGACGATCATCGGGTTGATGATCGTCCCGCAATCGTCGACCGCGACGAAGCGGCGGACCGCCACCTGGCCGGTCTCCGTGTCGATGTCGACGACGCAGATGTAGCTCCCGAACGGGTACGTCATGTTCGGGGGGTCGTAGTAGTCGACCGCCTCGAGGCCCGCCTCGAGCCCCTTCGGGTGGTTCGTGTAGGCGGCGAACGCGATCTCCTGCATCGTCTTCGCCTTCGACGGCACGCCCTTCACGCGGAACGCGTAGTCCTTCCACTCGAGGTCGTCCGGGCTCACCTCGAGGAGATGCGCGGCGATAAGCCGGGCCTTCTCGCGGATCTTGCGCGCGGCCATCGAGGCGGCCGCCCCGGCGGTCGGGGTGCTCCGGCTCGCGTACGTCCCGAGCCCGTAGGGGGCGGTGTCGGTGTCGCCCTCCTCGACGCGGATGTCATCCGCGGGGATCCCGAGCTCCTCCGCGAGGATCTGCGCGTACGTCGTCTCGTGTCCCTGGCCCTGGGACTTCGTCCCGAACCGGGCGATCACCTTGCCCGTCGGATGGATCCGGACCTCGGCCGAGTCGAACATCTTGATCCCGAGGATGTCGAACTTCTCGGACGGGCCGGCGCCGACGATCTCGGTGAAGCTCGAGATGCCGATCCCCATCAGCTCGCCCCGGCGCCGCTTTTCGGCCTGCTCGCGGCGGAGGCCGGCGTAGTCGATGATCTGCATCGCCTTGCGGAGCGCGCCCGCGTAGTTGCCGCTGTCGTACGTCCAGCCGAGCGCGGACGCGTACGGGAACGCCTCGGGGGGGATGAAGTTCTTGAGCCGGAGCTCCGCCGGGTCGATCTTCAGCCGGTGGGCGAGGATGTCCATCATCCGCTCGATCGTGTAGACCGCCTCGGTCACCCGGAACGAGCACCGGTACGCGATCCCTCCGGGGGGCTTGTTCGTGTACGCGGCGTCGACCTCGACGAACGCCTTCGCGAACGGGTAGGAGCCCGTGATGATGTGGAAGAGCCCCGCGGGGAACTTCGACGGGTTCGCGGCCGCATCGGTGTACCCGTGGTCGGCGATCGTCTTCACCCGGAGCGCGGTCACCTTGCCGGCCGCGTCCGCGCCGATCTCGGCGTGGATGTGGTAGTCGCGCGCGAACGAGTCGGCCTGCAGGTTCTCCGAGCGGTCCTCGATCCACTTCACCGGATGGCCGGTCTTGATCGACGCCACGGCGGCGAGCACGTAGCCGGGGTACACGGGGACCTTCCCGCCGAAGCCACCGCCGATGTCGGGGGAGATCACGTGGATGTTCTGTTCGGGAAGACCCGTGACCAGTGCGAAGACCGTGCGGATCGCGTGCGGGGCCTGGGTCGTCATGTACATCGTGAATCGACCCGAGACCGAGTCCATGTGGGCGACGCACCCGCACGTCTCCATCGAGGAGACGTGGATCCGCGGGATGTAGAGGTCCTGCGCGACGCGCACGGACGACGCCTCGAGCGAGGCGTCGGTCCCGGCCTTGTCCCCGGTCTCCCAGTGCCAGATGTGGTTCGACTGCTCCTTGCGGTCGGTCCGGATCACGGGGGCGTTCGGCTCGAGCGCCTTGAACGGATCGACGACGACCGGGAGCGGCTCGTAGTCGACCTCGACCGCGGCGGCGCCGTCGGCGGCGGCGTAGCGGCTGTCCGCGACGACCGCGGCGACCTCCTGCGCCTGGTACATCACGGTGTCCGTCGGGAGCACCATCTGCTTGTCGGACATCAGGGTCGGCATCCAGGCGAGGCCGGCGGCCTCGAGGTCCTTCCCGGTGACGACCGCGAGCACGCCGGGCACCTTGAGCGCCCGCTCGGTCCGGATCGCCGTGATCTTCGCGTGGGCGTACGGGCTCCGGGCGATGTCGAGGTAGAGCATGCCGGGGAGCTTCACGTCGTCGACGTAGTTGCCCTTCCCGCGCACGAACCGCTGATCCTCCTTCCGGGGGATCGACTGGCCGATGCCGCCCTTGACGGCGGGCGTCGTCGCGCTCATGCCTTCCCCCCGGCCGGGGCCGCGGACTGCATCTTCTCCCCTGCGAGCTGGATCGCCTTCACGATGTTGACGTAGCCGGTGCACCGGCACAGGTTGCCCCGGATCGCGTCGCGCACCTCGGCTTCCGTGGGCTTCGGGTTCCGGGCGAGGAGGGCGGTCGCGGTCATCATCATCCCCGGCGTGCAGAACCCGCACTGGAGCCCGTGGCACTCGATGAACGCCTCCTGGACGGGCGAGAGCTTGCCGCCGACCTCGAGTCCCTCGACGGTGCGCACCTCCGCCCCGTCGGCCTGGATCGCGAGGACGGTGCAGGATTTCACCGGCTTCCCGTCGAGGTGGACCGTGCAGGCCCCGCAGTTCGTGGTGTCGCAGCCGATGTGGGTCCCCGTCAGGCCGAGCACCTCCCGCAGGAAGTGGACGAGCAGCGTGCGGGGTTCGATCTCGGCCACCACGGGCTGACCGTTGACGGTCGCGTGGAGCGTGACGAGCGCGCCGCCGCTCGAGGTGAGGGACGCGGCCGGGGTGACCGGACGGGCGGACGCGGCCATCTACCCTCCTCTGCGGGCGCGAGCGAGCGCCCGATCGAGGACGCGGCGCGTGAGGACGCCGGCCATCGCGCGCTTGTACTCCGCCGGTCCGCGCAGGTCGCCGCTCGGCGAGGTCGCCGCCATCGCGAGCTCCGCGGCGTGGGCGAGGTGCATCTCGTCCGGCAGCTGGCCCACCAGCGAGCGCGCGGCGGTGTCGGCCGAGATCGCCGTCGGCCCGACGCCCGTGAGGCCGATCTCCGCCGCCTCGACCTTGCCGGCCGAGGTCAGTACGAGACTGACGGCCGCCCCGGCCATCGCGAAGTCGCCGATCCGCTTCTCGATCTTGTGATAGGCGGTCCCCTGCCGGGCGCGAGTCTTCGGGATCCGGATCTCGGTCAGCACTTCGGTGGGTGCGACGGCGGTGACGAACGTGTCCTGGAAGAAGCCGGACGCCGGGATCGTTCGCGGGCCCTTCGGACCGACCACCTGGAATTCAGCGCCGAGCACCAACATGCAGGCCGGCAGGTCGTTCCCCGGGTCGGCGTGGCAGACGTTCCCCCCAACGGTGCCACGATTCCGGACGAGCGGGTCGGCGATGAGGTGGGCCGCGTCACTGAGGATCGGGTAGCCTCGGCGGACGAGGTCGGACTCGAGGAGGTCGTTCGTCCGGGTCAACGCCCCGATCCGGAGCAGGTTCGCGTCCTCGCGGACGTACGCGAGGCTCGGAATCCGGTTGATATCGACGAGCACATGGGGCTCGGCGAGCCGGAGCTTCATCAGAGGGATCAGACTGTGGCCCCCGGCGAGCACCTTCGCGTCCCCGTCGTAGCGCTGGAGCAGCGCAACGGCTTCGTCGACCGAGTGCGGCGCGTAGTACTCAAACGACGGCGGGATCATGGATCGATCACCTGTGGGCGCGAGGCCCGGAGGGCCGAGCGCCCGGGGCGCTATAGACCTTGCGAGGTCGTATCACGGAGTGGGCCGCGGTGCTCGCTTCGAGCGCCCGAGCGACGCGCCCGGGCCCTTTAAACGGCCCACCGGCTCTTGGTGACGCATGCTGTCGGATGCCTTCGGTCGCGAGGTCACGGACATCCGGATCAGCGTCACCAAGCGGTGCAATTTCGGTTGCGTCTACTGCCACGACGAGGGTCTCGGACCCGTAGCTCGCCCTCGCGCTCCGCACGGCGAGGAGATGACCCCCGCCGAGGTCGACCGCCTCGTCGGCGTGGCCCGCGAGTACGGGATCCGGTCCGTGAAGTTCACGGGCGGTGAACCCCTCGTGCGCGACGACCTCGAGGCGATCGTGGACCGGACCGTCGCGCGCATCTCGGACGTGTCGCTCACGACGAACGGCTCGATGCTCGAGGCGCGGGCCGAGGCGCTCCGCGACGCCGGTCTGAAGCGCGTCAACGTCTCGGTCGACTCGATCGAACCCGACCGGTTCCGCGCGATCCGCAAGGGCGGCCTCCCCGCGGTGCTCCGGGGGATCCGGGAGGCGCTTCGCGTGGGCCT
>JASHYU010000132.1 GCA_030042855.1 Thermoplasmata archaeon | reverse complement strand
CCCGTCGGTCCACTGGGCGCGGGACCTCCCGGCGGTGGACGGGGCCGCCGGGCGGATCGCGCCGACGGTCGCCACGGTCGCCGACGCGATCGGCGCCGAGGTCGTGCTCGCCGGGGGGACCGCCTTCGGACGGGACCTCGTCGGGTACCTGGCGATCCGCTGGAACGCGGCGGCCGCCACGGGCGTCACGGACGTCCAGCGCGACGCGAACGGGCTCCACGTCCGGCGGCCGATCTTCGGGGGGCGGGCGACCGAGACCCGCCGGCTCGAGGGCTGGCACGTCGCGCTCGCTCTGCGGCCGCACGCGTTTCCCCGGCCGGCGGAGGCCCCGGTCCCGGGCCGCATCGAGGTGGCCGCGCCCGTCGAGCCTTCGGCCGGCTGGCCGGAGGCGAAGCGGCTCGGAGTCGAGACGACGCCCGCCGGGAGCGGGCCGAGCCTCACGGACGCGACGATCGTCGTGTCCGGCGGCCGGGGGCTGCGCGCCCCCGAGAACTTCCACCTCGTCGAGGAGCTCGCCGCCGCGCTCGGCGCCGCGGTGGGCGCCTCGCGCGCCGTCACGGACGCCGGCTGGCGGCCCGGGACGTTCCAGGTCGGGCAGACCGGCAAGGCCGTCTCCCCGCAGCTCTACATCGCGGTCGGGATCTCGGGTGCCATCCAGCACATCGTCGGCATGGTCAGCTCGCGGGTGATCGTGGCGATCAACTCCGACGCCAGCGCCCCGATCTTCAAGGTCGCGGACTACGGGATCGTCGGCGACCTGTTCCAGATCGTGCCGGCCCTAACGGCGGAGATCCGGAAGGTCCGGGGCGCGTAGCGGCCCGAGCGCACCGTCAGGCGCTCCGGTAGAGCTCGATCCCGTCCCGGAGGAGCCGCGTCATCGAGACCCCCGCGGATCGGCGCGCTTCCTTCGCGAGCCGGCTCATCTTCGCCTTCGGGGCGCCGGTCTCCGTCATGATGGCATGGAACAGCTCGGTCACGAACTTCGGGTACTCGGTGTAGAAGCGCGGGTTCCACTTCACCCGGTCGAGGCGCGCGAAATCGTGGAAGTCGCCGAGGACGCCGCTCGCCGCCAGCCGGCGGTCGTACGCGGCGAGCCGCGCGGCGGTAGAGTCCCCCGCTCCCTTCGCCTCGAGCGCCGTCTCGGCCGCGAGGAGCCCGGTGCGGACGGCATAGTTCATCCCCTGGATTACGAGCCCGTTCGAGTAGACGAACCCCGCGGCGTCGCCCGCGACCATCCAGCCGTCGCCGTGGAAGGACGCCGGGCGGCTCGCCCATCCGGTGCTGATCAGCTTCGCCCCGTACTCGACGAGCTCGGCCCCCTTGAGGCGGCCCGCGATCGCCGGATGCAGCTTGAACTGCTCGACGAGGTCGGTCGAATAGACGCCGCGATCGTAGAGCGAGGCGAGGTTCACGATCAACCCGAGCGAGACCGTGTCGCGGTTGGTGTAGAGGAATCCCCCACCCAGCACGCCCGGCGGGAACATCCCCGTCACCCACTCCTCGGCGTGGCCCTCGCCCGGCCCCACTTGGAACCGGTCCTCGATCACGCTCGCGTCGAGCCGGAACACCTCCTTGATCCCGAGCTCGGTTGCTTCGGGCTTGAGGTGCGCCTCGGGGCGGATCGGCGTGCCGAGCGAAAGGCGCGAGTTCGCGCCGTCCGCGAGGACCGTCACCGGCGCGGTCATCGTCTCCCCGCCCTGCACGATGCCGTGCACCCGTGCGCCCTCCCAGTTCAGCCGCTCGACCGGGACCGACGCGACGACCGTCGCGCCGGCGGCCTCGGCCTGCTGCGCGAGCCACGCGTCGGTCCGCGCGCGCAGCACCGAGTGGCCCACGAACGGCTCCTTCCTCCAGTCCCCGTCCTCGAAGTCGAGCGAGAGCGCCCGGTCGGCCGTGAGGAAGCCGAAGCGCTTCCGCACGATGTGGCGCTCGACCGGCATCTCGTGCCACCAGTTCGGGAGGATCGCGTCGAGATCGTGGCCCCAGAGGACCCCACCCGAGAGGTTCTTCGCGCCCGGTTCGCTCCCCCGCTCGAGGAGGAGGACGTTCGCCCCGCCCTTCGCGAGGCGGATCGCCGCCGCGCAGCCGGCCATCCCGGCACCGACGACGATCGCGTCAAAGTCGTCCGCCATGGTCGAGCCGGGGGGCGAGGCGGGCGCGGGAATTTAACTTGAGTCCGGCCGGCCCGCCGCCGCCCCGAGGACGGCCGGGGGACCTTCGCCCCGGGCGGCAGCCTCCGCACCGGGATGACGGGCGCGCCCCCGATGTCCGCCGGAGGCCCCATCGCTCCGGGGCCGGGGATCGGCGAGCGATCGGGCCCGCCGTCCCTTATATGGGCCGGACCCTGCGAACGCCCGATGGGGGTCACGGACTGTCACGTCCATATCAATCCGCTCTGGGAGATGCGACCGGACGCCGTCCGGCTCCTGGGACGGGTCGACGCGACGACCGAGCGATTTCTCCACGACCCCCGGGCGTTCCTCGAGTACCTCGATGCGTCGGGGGTCGAGCGAGCGGTCCTGATCAACTACGTCGCACCGGAGGTGATTGGCTACACCGAGAAGGCGAACG
>JASHYU010000131.1 GCA_030042855.1 Thermoplasmata archaeon | reverse complement strand
GCGAGAGGGTAAGTGAGTTGGATTGTTGGGTTTTCCCAGTGGTGCTGGATACCGGGAAGCGCCGGTTCCATGACGGCGCCATTCCGACCGCCCGGAAGCCCACTCACGTTCAAACTTCGGGAACGGGCGGGCTAACGGAACCGCACGAACGAGCTGGCGATCTCCCGTAGGGAAGACCCGCCGCAACGTGACGTTTGGTCGTAGCGTTGCCCGGCAGCTTTCAAACGCTCGGGCGCCCCGGGGGGACGGCGGGCGGGATTCCTGCCGAGCGTCACGTCGCCCAGCACGTACTGTCTACGATGCTGCTTGCGACGGTGACTTCCCTAGTGTCGGACGCGGCCATCATTGGATCGAGCAGATCCCGGAGGGTTCGGTGAGAGCCGAACCTGGCACCCGGACGGGCCGGCGCGTCCGACCAGCGAGGCGCGGAAGGCCGGGGCTTAATCTAATCCGTCCATTCCCGGGTCGTGACGGCAACCCGCCGCCTCGCCGCCATCATGTTCACCGATATGGTGGGCTACTCGGCTCTCGCGCAGCGGGATGAGTCCCTCGCGCTGCGGTTGCTCGAGACCCATCGAGAGCTCCTTCGGCCGATTTTTCTCCAGCACGGCGGTCGCGAGGTCAAGACCATCGGTGACGCGTTCCTCGTGGAGTTTTCGAGCGCGCTGGAGGCCGTCGAATGCGCGATCGCGATCCAGCGCGATCTCCTGGAGCGGAACGAACGATCCGGCACCGGGCGCATCGACCTTCGGATCGGCGTTCACCTGGGAGACGTCGTCGACCAGGCCGGAGATCTTCTCGGGGACGCCGTGAACATCGCCTCCCGAATCGAGCCGCTCGCCGAGACCTCGGGGATCTGCATTAGTGGCCCGGTCTGGGACCAGGTGCGCAACAAGATCCCGTATGCTTGCACCCAACTGGATCACGCGTTCCTGAAGAACATCGATACCCCCATCCTCGTGTACAGCGTCGACCTCCCCTGGGTCGTTCCTCCGGCCGCCCGGATCACGCCCTGGACGGACCGAGAGTCGGAGTTGAGGACGCTCGAACGGACCGTCGAGGATGCAGCGGCAGGACGTGGTCAAGTCGTCGCCTTCTCGGGCGAGCCGGGGATCGGGAAGACCCGGCTCGCGGATGAGGTAATCCACAGGGCCGAGGCCCGAAAGTTCCGAACCCTGCGGGGCCGCGGCCATCAAGACGAATCGCCTGCGCCGTACTCGCTCTGGGTACAGGTCGTCCGAGAGTTCCTGCGCGAGGCTCCTTCCCCGCTTCTGTACAAGGTCGGCACCGACTGCGGCCCGGAACTGGCTCGCCTCGCACCGGAAGTGGAGGGACGCCTGGGTCAGGGTCCGCCGGCTCCTACCGGCGACGCGGCGGCGGATCAGCATCGCTTCTTCGAGGGAGTGGCGAAGTTCTTTCTCAATCTCGGTCGCGAAGCGCCGTTACTGATCCTGCTCGACGATCTACAGTGGGCCGATTCCGGGTCGCTTCGGCTGCTGAACTATCTCGCGGAGCCGATTCGGTCGCATCCCATCCTGGTGCTGCTCACGTACCGGGACTCTCCAGAAGACGAGGCTCCGATGCTGAGAGCGGTCCTGCAAGACCTCGCCCGGGCACGCGCCCTGACCCAGGTCTCGATCCGGCGAATGGAGGGAGACCCGGCGCGCCAGTTGGTCGGTGCCATCCTCGGCACCAAGGACCCTCCGGAGGACCTGGTGGGTCTGGTGGGACAGAAGACGGGGGGAAATCCCCTCTTCGTCGAGGAACTCCTACGCTCGATGGCCGAGGAGCGTCAGCTGGTCCGACACGACGGGCGCTGGGTCGCCCGGGAGAGCGCGAAGGTCGCCCTGCCAGCCACGCTTCGAGACGTCATCCTGAAACGGGTGGCGCGGGCCGGGGAACAGTCTCAGCAACTCCTCTCCCTCGCGGCCGTGCTTGGCGGAGAGTTCGACTTCGAACTTCTCCGAGAGGTCAGTGGTGTCGAATCGGGTCCCCTCCTCACAGAGCTCGAGTCGCTGCTCCGGGCCCGACTCTTGCGCGAGCGGGAAGTGGCTCCCGGTCGGTCGACCTTCCTCTTCGCCGACGATCGCACTCGGGAGGTGCTCTACGAGGAGCTCTCCCTCGCTCGCCGACAGCAGTACCACCTCACGACCGCGCAAGTTCTCGCGGCCCGCGCTTCGGGGGGTCCGGGCGACCTCGCGGGCGAGCTCGCGCTGCACTACTACCGGGGCGGCGACCTCCCGAAGGCACTGGAGTGGACCGTCGCGGCCGGAGAAAATTCGGCGCGGGTCTACGCCCGCGAACAGTCGATCGCCTACTTCGAGAGCGCGCTGCAGATCCTCGACGCCGCTCCGAATGACCCGACGCGAGCCCACGTGCTCGAGCGGTTGGGCGACGAGGAGGAGATGCTGGGTCAGTACGTGGAAGCGGCCCGGAGCCGGACCGAGGCATCGGGACTCTACGAAAAGATGGGAGATCGCCGCCGGGCGGGCGCCCTGCTGCAGTTGGCGGCTACCCATTCCCGTTGGACGGCGCTCGGAGAGTTCCAGCTGGACGAGGCCGTGCTGTTGAAAGCGCGCGGTCTCCTCGAGTCGGTCCCCCCGAGTCCCGAGCTCGCCCGACTGTACCTCGACTATGCCGCGTACCTGCGCGCGGCGGGGCGCTTTGACGAGTCGAGACCCCTCCTTGACCGGTCGTTGGAACTGGCG
>JASHYU010000130.1 GCA_030042855.1 Thermoplasmata archaeon | reverse complement strand
CGAAGGTCGTCGTTCGCCGCGAGGAGGTGACGGTAGAAGGCGATCGAACTGCGAGCGAGGACCTGGTTGTCCGGCGAGCTGAAGACGTCGCGGACCATCGCCGCGCTGGCCCCCATCGAGCCTTCGCCGGGACCGGAGCGGGCGTCGACCACGAGGATCGAGAGATCGGGTCGGCGTTCGATGAGGTGGTACGCCGAAGCGAGGCCGAACGCCCCCGCGCCGACGATGACGACGTCGTAGCGTTCGCGCGATGGCATGGCGACCTGGACGGACCACCCCGGTGCCGCGTCCGAGGGGAAAGCGATTGCGCTGGGGCGCGGACCGGTTCAGCCCTGCTCGATGTGCTCGAGCGGGTGGCCCGCGTGGGCCGCCATCGCCGCCGCATCGGTCGAAGAGAACTCCGTTCCGCAGGTCGTGCACCGGACCATCGTGGACGATGGGCTCGCCATGACTCCCCGAACGGATCCCAGTATAGAAATCCCCGCCGTGGTCGGATCCGCTCCGGCCGCCACCCGTAAGTCCCTCGTGACGTACGGTCGGTCCGGTCCGGCCGCCGCGTCGGCCGGCTCGGAGAGAACGCAGGATGGACCGATTCGATGCGATCGTGGTCGGGCTGGGGGGCGCGGGCTCGTCCGCCGTGGCCCATCTCGCCACGGGCGGAGCCACGGTGCTGGGGCTCGAGCAGTTCCCCGCCGGCCACACGCTCGGCTCGTCTCACGGGAAGACCCGCATCTACCGAACGTCGTACTCCGAAGGACCGGAGTACGTGCCCCTGGTCCAGCGCGCGCAGATTCTCTGGGCCGAACTGCAGCGGTCGACCCGCGCGCCGATCATCCGAAGGACCGGGGGTCTCTTCCTCGGGTCCCCCACGAGCCCCCTGATCGCGGGGGCGCTGCGCAGCGCGGAGCGCTGCTCGCTCCAGCACGGCCGGCTCTCGGCGGCCGACGTGCGGAATCGCTACCCCCAGTTCCGGATCGAGGACCGGGACGTCGCCGTCTGGGACGCCGAGGCCGGGGCGGTGTTCCCCGAGAACTGCATGGCGGCCTACGCGGCGCAGGCGACGGCCGCGGGGGCGGAGCTGCGCTACGGGGAGCCGGTCGTTTCCTGGGCAGCGACCGATGGTGGCGTCGACGTCCGCACGCGCGATGGCGAGTATCGGGCCCGGTCGCTCGTCGTGACCTCGGGTTCCTGGACGCCCTCGATCTTCCCGGACCTCGCGCTGCCCCTACGGATCGAGCGTCAGCTGGTCGCCTGGTTCTCGGCGAGCGATCCGGCCTCCGTCGGACCGGACCGGATGCCGGTGTTCCTCTGGGACCTCGGGGGCGATCGGGAAAAGTACGGGCTTCCGGACTTCGGGGACGGCGTCAAGATCGGCTCCTGGGGCGGGACCGTGATCCCCCGTCCCGAGGCCGCGGATCGCACGATCCATCCGTCCGAGGTTCGGACCGCGGAGGAGTTCGTTCGAAGCCATTTCGTCGGGCTGGGACCGCAGCCGCGCGCGTGGACCTCGTGCCTCTATACGATGGCCCCCGACCATCACTTCCTCATCGGGCGCCACCCCCGGCACGACCGGGTCGTGCTCGTCAGCGCGTGCTCCGGACACGGCTACAAGTTCACGAGCGTCCTGGGCGAGATCGTGGCGCGCCTGGTCCACCAGGAGGACCCGGGCTTCGATCTCTCCCCGTTCGACCCGATGCGCTTCGCCACGAACGCGGGAACGGCGCGCTCGAGCTGACCCGGTCCGGGCGGCGCGCGCTCCGAAGGCCCTACATACCGAACGGCCTACGGGGGGCCCGAGCGTCTCGGATGCAGGAACACACCGTCCGTCGCGAGGGCACGCGGGTGCTCCGGGTCGCCGAGGACGGCGATCCGACGGGCGCGCCGGTGTTCTCGCTCCACGGAACGCCGGGAGCGCGGCTGCTCTATCCCCCGCACGTCGTCGATGCGCGGGCGAAGCGCATCCGCCTGATCGGCTACGATCGGCCGGGGTACGGGGGTTCGACCGCGCTCCGGGGGCGGAGCATGGGGGACGTCGCCGGGGACGTGGCGGCGATCGCCGACCGCCTCGGGGTCGACCGGTTCGCCGTCTGGGGTCACTCGGGTGGGGGCGCCCCGGCGCTCGCCTGCGCCGCGCTACTCCCCGATCGGGTCGTGGCGGCCTCGTGCCTCGCCGGCGTCGCGCCGCTCCGCGCCGAGGGGCTGGACGCGCTCGCCGGCATGGGCGAGGCGAATCTCGAGGACTTCCGCCTCCTCCTGAACGACCGCGTCGCGTGGGAGGCGAAGGTCGAGACGGACGCGGAGCAGGCGCGCGGCGCCACGGCCGACCAGCTCTTCGAGATGCTCCGCTCGCTCCTCTCGGACGTCGATCTCGGGGTCATGAGTCCCGAGCTGGTCGACTTCCTCCTCGCGCAGGGCCGCGAAGCCCTCCGGCTCGGCGGGGCCGGCGTGCGGGACGATAGCCTGAGCGGCCTCGCGCCGTGGGGGTTCGACCTCGCGTCGATCCGGGTGCCCGTGCAGGTCTGGCACGGACGCCAGGACCGATTCGTTCCGTTCGCGCACGGGGAGTGGATCGCGGCCCGGGTCCCGCACGCGGATGTCCACCTCCTCGCGGACGAGGGGCACGTCTCGCTCTACGTGCGGGCGATCCCCGAGGTGCACGACTGGCTCCGGTCGAGGTTCTGAGCGGGTCGAGCATGGGAGCCGGGGGTCACGTGGCGCGAGGGAAGGTCGGCCCGGTCCAACGGTGTCCCTGGGCCTCGCTCGACGATCCCGAGATGCGGGCGTACCACGACCGGGAGTGGGGGGTACCGGTGCACGACGACCGTCGGCACTTCGAGTTCCTCTTGCTCGAGGGCGCGCAGGCCGGGGTCAGCTGGTCGATCGTCCTCCGCAAGCGCGCGGGGTACGCGAGGGCCTTCGCCGGCTTCGACCCCGTTCGGGTGGCGAAGTTCGGCCCGAAGAGGATCGAGCGGCTCCTCGAGGACCCGTCGATCATCCGGAACCGCCGGAAGATCGAGTGGGCGGTGAAGAACGCCCGCGCCTTCCTCGAGATCCAGCGCGAGTTCGGGAGCTTCGACGCGTACGGCTGGAAGTTCGTCGACGGGCGGCCCCGGCAGAATCACTGGCGACGTCGGGAAGAGGTTCCGGCCCGAACGCCCGAATCCGACGCGTTCAGCGCCGACCTGAAGCGGCGAGGATTCGGCTTCGTCGGATCGACGATCGTCTACGCCCACATGCAGGCGGTCGGCCTGGTGAACGATCATCTCACCGCGTGCTACCGGTACCCCGAGGTCGCCCGCCTCGGACGGTCGTAGGTCGCGGGCCCGACGCCGGCGACGAACGGCCGCGGCAGCTCCGGGGCACGACCTTTTCTCGGGCGAGGCGATGGTCGCCCGATGGAACCGACCCGTACCCCGAAGCTCGCGCCGTATCTCGTGGTCCGCGACGCCGCCGGCCTCATCCGGTTCCTCGAGACGGCCCTCGGCGGCGTGCTCTCCTACCGGGAGACGGACCCGGACGGGCGGATCCACCACGCCGAGGTGCGCGTCGCGGACAGCGTCGTCATGCTGGCGGACGTACCGGCCGGGAGTCGGCCCTACCCCGCCATGCTGCATCTCTACGTCGACGACTGCGACGCGGCGTTCTCAAAGGCGGTCCAGGCGGGCGCGACCGGCGTCCGTCCGCCGACCGAGCAGCCCGACGGGGATCGTCGTGGCGGCGTCGCGGACCCCTGGGGCAATCAGTGGTGGTTCTCCACGACCCCGACGCGCCCCTGACGCCCGCCGTACTCCCCGCGCGCCCCGAACGACCCTCAGGAGTGGACGTGGCGGATCACGAACTCGTTCCCGTCGGGGTCGGCGACCACGCCCAGCGTCACCGTTCCGACCGCCGCCTGGAACGTATGCGGTTCGTCCACGATCGTGCCGCCGCGGCGCCGGATCTCGGCGCAGGCTTGGGCGGGATCCGCGTGGGAGAAGACGATCCCCGAGACCGTGCCCGGTTCCCGACCCCCCTCGCCCTCCCCCATGACGTGCATGGTCAGCAGGGTCGTCGTGCCCGGGATCGCGAACGCCGCCCGCGACGCCTTCGCAAGGAAGCTGACCTCCCTCAACCCCAGCACCTTCGAGTAGAACGCTCGCGCCCGCTCGATGTCGCGAACGTGGACCGTCACGGCTTCCATTCCTTGGATCACGTCGTCCATGGCCGAACCCCCGCGGACTCACGCGTCGTTCCGATTTGAACGCTCGCCCGGCCCGCGCACGACCGGCCCCCGCGTCCTCGAACGGGTATAGAGGTCGGAGGATTGCCCGGCCGTGCGCTCTCCGCTGCCGGATCCCGCGGTGCTCGCCCGGGCCGTCCGGGCGGTCTGGCCCGGTCCCCCGATCCGCACGATCCGCGTCGACGAGACCGGGTGGACCAATCTCATGCTCGAGGTCGACGGACGGTGGATGGTCCGGATCCCGCGATGGCGCTCGGCGGCGGAATCGCTCGGGTTCGAGGTCCGCCTGCTCGAGTTCCTCGCGGGTCGCACGACGATCCGGGTGCCGTCCCCGCGGAGGATCGGCGTCCTCGAAGAACCGTCGGGTTGGCCGTTCCTGGCCTATCCCAAGATTCCCGGCGCTCCCCTCTTGGCGATCGGGGCGCTCGACGAGCGCGGACGGACGACGCTCGCCCGGTTCCTGGCTCGACTGTTCCGGGACCTCGACGCCTGCCCGGCCGGTCCGCTCCGACGCCTCGGGGTCCGCGAGGGTGACCCCCGGCGCTACGCGGAGCGGTTCCGGCGGCTCGCGGCGAGATACCGACGGATCGGTGCCGGCCGACTGCCGGACGCCCTGGACCGCCAGGTATCGGCCGCGCTTCGCGAGGTGATCCGCACGGTGGCCGTCTCCCATTTCCGACCCGTCCTCCTCCACCAGGACCTGTGGCCGAGCCACATCCTCTGGGACCCCGGCTCCCGGCGCCCCACGGGGGTCATCGACTGGGAGGACGCGCGGCTCGGCGATCCGGCGGCCGACCTTTCCGCCCTCGACGGGCTCGGGGCCCGGCGTCTCGCCCGGCTCGGAGAGGGGCGACGCCGGTCCGCGGATCGTCTGTTCTGGCGACGGCTCGAGCTCTACCGATGTCTCCTCCCGCTCTGGGGCTTCCTCTTCGGCATCGAGACCCGGAACCGCGCGCTCGCCGACCGGCACCGGGACGAGCTCCGCGTCACCTTCGGGTCGACGTCGCAAGCGGTCCCCCTCGACCGGACCGCGAGCTGACGGAAGGGCGCGGCGGTCGGAGGGCTAGAGGGGGACGCTGTGGATCAGGATCTCCCACGGCTCGATGATCTCGACCAGGTGACCCGAGCGGACCCACGGATCGGGGTCGAGCCGGCGGTGGGCCTCGGAGAGGTCGTCCGCTTTCACGACGAGCATCGCCCGGCGATGTCCGTCGACCGGACCTCCGAGGACGACGAAACCGTCCGGGAGGGCGTCCATGAAATCCCGGTGCGCGGGCCATCCGTCCTGATCGCGCATCGCTCGTCCGTCGACCCAGGCTGGGCCGTGGAACGAGTTCACGACGAAATAGGCCATGGTCGGTGGTCGTCCGGGAGAAGG
>JASHYU010000129.1 GCA_030042855.1 Thermoplasmata archaeon | reverse complement strand
GTCCAGCAGGTCGTGATCCGGGAGACCGTCAAGGTCCCGTGCCGGTACTGCGGGACGCTGATGGATTCGACGGCCACGAACTGCCCGAACTGCGGGGCCCCCCGGACGTAGCCGGCGGCCGCGCTCGGGGCGAGCGGACGAAGTGGAACAGCTGGCCCACGCGCGCCATCCCGGCGCGCTCGGCCGCCGTCCGCGAGGCGACGTTGCCGTCGTAGATCTCGCTGACGACCTGCCGGCCGCCCGTGCGCCGGAGCCAGTGCATCCGGGCCGTCAGCAGGTCCGAACCGATCCCGATCCCCCGGTAGCGAGGGTGCACGAGGAACGAGTGCCCGCGCGCGTACGGACCCCGCCGGGTGAGCCAGCTGACGCCCACCGCGCGCCCGTCGAGCTCGCACAGGAAACCGGATTCCTCGGGACGGGGAAGCGTCGCGATCCACGGGTCCACACCCGGACCGAGCAGTTCGCGCATCAACGACCGGATCGGTCCGAGGTCCTCGGGCGTCGCGATGCGCACCGGGTGCCGGATCCCCTCCCTCGGGACCCAGTCCCGAAGGTCGGCGGCGAAGATCTCGACGGGCTCCCCACCGGGGGCCCAGGGGGCCTCGAGGTAGAGACCCGGCGGCTCGATCCCGGCCAGGTACCGCTCGGCGATCGACCGGGTCCGCGTGAAACCGGAACCCACGCCCTCGCTCGCCCCGGTCAGGAGGAGCCCCCGGACCACCCCGTCCACCTCGGCGACCTCGACCGATCCTCCGGTCCGGAGCGCGTCCCGGGCGAACGTGGGGAGGAACGGATCGAACCACTCCGAGAGCGGTGCCCAGCGTAGCCGGTCGACCTCCCCGAGCGTCGCCAGCCGTCGGAATCCGATGGTCGCGTCCCCCCGCCGTTCGGCGGCCGGGCGGAGCGGCCGTGCGTCCGGGTCGCGGGGGGGTGCCGGGTCCTCGTCCTCGGATTCCAGTGGAAACTCGGGCCGGGGTTCGAACGGCCGGCCCGGCCCGGGGAACCGCCGCGGATCGACCGGACGCAGGGATTCCCAGCGACCCGAGCCGATCGCCCCGGCGAGACGGCGCGCGAGGCCCCCGGCCCGCATGGCGCCGAGGCCGTTGAATCCGGTCGCGACGTAGAGCCCATCGTCCCCGGGCACCCGTCCGACCAGCGGGAAGCGGTCGGGCGACGCCGTGCAGAGTCCGGCCCACGCCGCCTCCACGGGATCGGCCGCTAGGCCGCCGAGCAGCGACCCCACGCTCGTCTCCATCCGCCGGACGAACGAGGGGTCGGCCGTGGCCGCCCAGCGGGCCGGGTCCGCTTCGGTCGCGCCGGTCCCGTCGCCCGCCAGGACGCGACCGCCGGGGGCCGAACGCACGTAGAGGTCGAGGTCCAGATCGTGGAGGGTCGGGAACGGAGGCACGAGGGGTCGGGGCCGCAGCCGGACGGCCTGGGCGCGGAACGGCGCGAGCGGGAGCGGATGGCCCAGCGCCCGAAGGACCCCCTTCGACCAGGCACCCGAGGCGACGACCAGCGCGCGGGCCTCCCGGGCCGGTTCGGTCCCGACGTTCCAAGTACCCGGGGGAAGCCGCTCGGGCCGGATCCCTTCCTCCGCGGCGCAGATCATGACGCCCGCGCGGCCGGCGGCCCCGAGATATCCGGTCCGGAGCGCGGCCGGGTCGACCGTCGCATCGTCCGGGGTGAAGCAACCGTCCCGGACGTCGCTCAGGTCGACGTGGGGCAGGATCTCCCGGATCTCTCCGGGCCCGACCCGTCGGGCGGCAACGCCTTCGCGCTCGAGGACGCGCCGGACCCGCTCGAGCCAACGGACCCCGGCCTCCGTTCGGGCCACGCGAAGGCCGCCGTCGCGTCGGACGAGGGGGGCGCCTTCCCGCTCCGCGAGCGCGACGTACTGCTCGGTGCTCTCCCGGACGACCGCGAGGTCCCAGGGGTCCCAGCCTTGCACGGAGAGGATGCCGGCGCTCGCCTCGGTGGCACTGGGCCGCCGCGGGGCGCGCTCCGCGTCGATCGCGATCACGCGGAGCGACGGCTCCTGGGCGAGGTGGTAGGCGAGCGCGGCTCCGAAGAGCCCCGTGCCCAGGACCGCGACATCGAACTTCTCGGTCATGGTGCCGGATCGGCCGAGTCCGCCCGGCGTCCTCACGCTTTCGAACGGAGGGGACGTCGCACCGGGAGCTCCCCGGTCACCGAACCACCGCCGGACGGTGGTCGACCGCCGGCGCGAGACGCCGCGCCGGTTCCGGCCGACGGGCCACGCGCGACGAGGGGGCGTGCCCGAACGCGCGAGTCAGAGGGGAGCCCACTCCCCGTCGTAGTACGACCACGTGTCGTTGAGCGGCCCCGAGGCGTTCACGCCCCCGAAGAGGACCCCGTAGCCGTCGATCGTGTCGTAGACCATCGTCCCTCCGTACCGCGCCGCGGGGGACGCCGCCGGGGTGACCTCGGTCCAGTTGCCGTCCGAGAACGTCCACGTGTCGCCCAACGCACCACCGGCCCCTTCGCCGCCGAAGAGGACGAGGCTGCGCGTAGGCGAGTCGTAGTACAGCGTCGCCGCGGCACGCCCGGCCGGCGAGCGGGTCGGTGCGACCGGGCTCCACCTCCCCCCCGAGAAGGTCCAGGTGTCGTCGAGGTATGCGCCGGAGCTTCCGACCCCGCCGAAAAGGACGATCTGGTGGGTGTACGCGTCGTAGGCGAGGGCCGCATCGTGGCGCGCGCCGGGGCCGAGCGACGGCGTCGCGTTGGACCACTGGCCCTTGACGAACGTCCAGGTGTCCCCGTACGTCGCGGTCCCGTCCGTCCCGCCGAACAGCACGACGTACTTCGACGCCGAGTCGAAGGCGATCGCGGCGCCGTACCGGGCCGAGGGGTGGGTCGCGGGGTTCAGCTTCGTCCACTTGAGGAGCTTGAACTCCCAGGTGTCGTCGAAGGCCGTCGAGCCGTTCCGACCGCCGAAGAGGACGATGTACTCGTCCTGCTCGTCGAAGGTCATGCTGGCGTCGTACCGGGCCGGCGGGGCCCGCGTCGTGATCGTGACCTCGGTCCAGAGACCCGCCGCGAACTCCCACGTGTCGTTGAGCGGCCCGTTGGTCCCGTAGCCTCCGAACAGCACGACGCTCTCGTACTTGTCGGAGTAGACCATCGCCGCATCGTACCGGGCCGGCGCGGCGGGCTCGGGATCGATCCCGACCCAGATCGACCGCACGAACGTCCACGCGTCCCCCTGGGTTCCGGCGGACGACCCACCGCCGAACTGGAGCACGTAGCCGTCGCGCGAGTCGAAGGCCGTCGCGGCGCCCGCGCGCGCCGACGGGGCGGACCCGACGGCGAGGGGAGCCCAGACGCCGCCCGCGAACGTCCAGGTGTCGCCGAGATACCCGGCTCCCCCTTCGCCGCCGAAGAGCAGGACGTACCGGTCGGCCGAGTCGTACGTCAGGCTCGCCTCCGCTCGCGCGGCCGGCGAGCGGGCCGGCTTGAGCTCGGTCCAGTTCCCGTCGGCGAACGACCAGGTATCCGACAGGTACGTCGTCCCGCGGATCCCCCCGAAGAGCACCACGTAGTCGTCGAGCGCGTCGAACGTCGCGCTCGCATTGGCGCGGCCGCTCGGGGCGTCGGTGGGTTTGATCTCGGTCCACGCGCCGCCCGCGTACGTCCACGTGTCCGCGAGGTCGTCCCCGCTCGCGCCGACTCCGCCGAACACGACCACGTACGAGTCGCGCGCGTCGTACACCATCGCGGCCCCGGAGCGGGCCGACGGCGAATGCTTCGGCGTGAGGTTCGACCACTCCCCGTCGCGATAGGCCCACGTGTCGCCGAGGGGCCCCCCGGTCCCTTCGCCCCCGAACAGAAGGACGTAGCGGTCCTTCGCGTCGTAGACCATCGACGCATCGGAGCGGGCGGGGGGCGTGGCCTGGGACGTCGTCACCTGGGTCCAGGCGTAGTTGAGGTACTCCCACGTGTCGCCGAGGAGATGCGTCCCGTCGACGCCACCGAAGAGGAGGACGTAGTTGTCCCTCCCGTCGTAGACCATCGACGCCGAGGCGCGCGGGGTCGGGCGCGCGGGCGGGATCAGCGCCGACCAGTTGCCCAGCGCGAAGAGCCACCCATCGCTCAGCGGGCGGCCGCTGCCGAACCCACCGAACAGGAGGAGCGACTCGTAGCTCGGGTCGTACACCATCGCCGACCCCGTGCGGGGAGAGGGCGATGGGGTCGGAGCGAGCTCGGTCCAGGCGTTCGGCGCGTACTCCCAGGTCTCGTTGCTCGGGCCCGAGGTCGTGTTCCCCCCGAACAGGACGGCGTACCCGTCGGCGACATCCTCCGCGAACGAGCCCCCGTACTCCGCGGGCGGCGACGGTCCGACCTTGTGCGAGTCATTCGTCCACGCGCCCGACTGAAACGTCCACGTGTCGCGGAGGATCGCCCCCGTGGGGCCCCGACCTCCGAAGAGCACGACGGACCCGCTCGACGGGACGTAGGCGATGCTGGCCGAGTAGCGCGGCCCCGGTCGACTCGCCGAGACCACCGACGACCAGGCGCCGTCCGCGAAGGTCCAGGTGTCCTTGAAGGTCGTC
The DNA here is from genome assembly GCA_030042855.1 of Thermoplasmata archaeon. The sequence goes on along the minus strand of JASHYU010000129.1, from coordinate 194 downwards.
GTCGAGTTCTGGCCGCCGAACAGCACGAGGTCGCCGGCGGCGGCGTCGTAGACGAGCGCCGCGTTCGCCCGGGCCGGGGGCGAGCTGGCGGGATGGATTTCGGTCCACTGTCCGTGCGCATACGTCCAGGTGTCGTCGAGATAGTGCGTCGTGTTCCGCCCGCCGAACAGTACGACGTAGCCATCGTGCGCGTC
>JASHYU010000128.1 GCA_030042855.1 Thermoplasmata archaeon | reverse complement strand
GAAGGCCATCGGGGGCTAGATTCCCACTCGGAGCTTGACCGCGGCCCATCGCGCCGGCTCCACCCGGGCCGCGCAGAGATCCGAGATGGCCTTCATGAACGGCGGGGGCGCCGTACCCTTCACGCTGGCCAGCAGGTCCGACAGCTCCGTGACGTTCAACGCCGGCAGCATCCATCCCAGCAGCGCGAATAGGCGGTCGGGAGGGAACTTCGCGATGATCGCGCCGCGCATCGCCGCCTGCTCGGCGTCGCTGAAGTGCTCCTGCATCACCGGAACCAGCTCGGTCTCCTCCCGGTTCATGTGGGTCAGGTAGAACACGAACAGCTCGTTGGCCATCTGGTTGATGCGGATACCGGCCGAGACCCTCGCTTCCGAGGAGGGGAGCCCGACGAGGTCGTGCATGCTCCGGCCGATCTCGGACTCGCGCCGGCTCAATCCGTGGTGCTCCTGGATCAGCTCCGTGATGAGCGAGTTGGCCGCACGGGCCGAGGGAGGGAAGACGACCGCCTCCTCCTCGTCGGCGTGGTACGCGAAGGCGCAGAGGATGCACCCCGCGGATCGCGCGGCCGCGAAGTCGTTCTCGAGGTCGATCGCGAGCCGCTTCGAGGCCTCGAGGTCGGCGAAATCGATGGTCTGGAGGCGCGTCGAGAGGTCGTAGAGCATCGCGCGCAGGCCCTTGTGCACCGGCGTAAAGAGGTCCTCTTTTCCCGTCACGTACCCAGTCCCCGGGCGCCGGGGCAGTCGGCCCGCGCCTTCTTAGCCCCTTCCCTCGGACCGTGGCCCTCGGAGCTCGGGGCGCGGCGTCGGGTTCTTCCGGAATGGAAATTGCTCGAGAGCCCGCGAGGGCGATTCGGGCGACCTCGGGCGGCCCCGTCGGCCTCCCACCCGCCGGGGCCCGCGGCTCGCGGGAGAGCTGATGAGCTCGGTCCGCTGGGGGAATGACCGGACGGGAAGGTCCGAGCGTTCGATCATGAGTTCCTCCCAGAGTCGACCGGTAGAGGTCCCACGCGTACGACGCCGTCGCGGGCCGGACGCGTATCCGGTCCCCGCGGTCTTCCGACCGGACCGGGAAAGGCGGCCGGGGCGGTATCCGCTGCTCGAGCTGTTCCACGGGTTCGAACGCACGCCCCCGTTCCGCAAGTATCCCGGCGACGACCGGCGGATCCTTCGGATCGCCCGGGGTACCTCGGTCTATCTGAACGCCGGGCCGGGCTGGATGTACGTCGCTCCGACCCGCACCCCGCCCGAAGTGAGAGCGGCCGGGTTTCGGATGGTGGAGACCCCGGACGATGCCATCGTGGTGTCGCAACGCCACTTGAAGAACAGTCCGCTGATGGACGTGTACCTCGATCTGCTCCACGAGTTCCTGCACATCCTCCAGCGCCACCAGGGTCGAGAACTGTGGCCGTCCCGATTGCCGTACGCCGATCGCCCCACCGAGGTCGAGGCGTACTCGTTCTCGATCGCCGAGGCGCGGCGCCTGGGCGTGCCGGACCGGTATCTTCGAAGGTATCTGGAGGTCCCGTGGATCGGCCGCCGAGAGTTCCGCCACCTCCTCAGCAACGTCGGGGTGGGCGCACCGCGCCCGGCGTGAACGATTTCGAATCTCAGCGCCGGGGGCCGATCCACTCCGACGGGGTTCCGTCCGGGGCGGCCGGCCCCAGGCTCCGTCGCGGCCCCCTCGGGGGCGTGCTAGCGTCAAGTGCGCCGCCGCGTCCGAGGGACCGATGGCTTCGGATCCCGGCGGAGAGGACCCCGAGATCCGCGCCGAGGGATGGCTTCCCCACTCGATCGATGAGGTGTGGGCCCGGTGCACGACCCGGCGAGGCCTCGAGAGTTGGTGGAGTCCGGAGGATCTGCTCGCGCGCGTGCAGCGGCTCGAATTGCGACCCGGTGGAGAGGTCGTGATCTCGCTGAGATACCTCCCCGCGATGCTCGGTCCCGAGCGCGGGGTCGCCTTCCGCGCCGCGGGGGTCCCGATCTCACTGGTCCTCCGCGGACGGGTCCGCGAGCTCGAGGAGAACCGGCGGCTCATCCTGGACCTCAAACTGGCGACGGAGGGGTCGGGCACGGGGATCGAGACCACCTTCCGCATCGACCTCGAGCCCTCCGGGACCGGTACGCGGGTGCGTCTCTCCGCCACGGGCGGGGGCGACCCGCACGGGACCCATCTGGGCCGGGCGAATCTGGAAGGGCAGCTCGACCGACTCGGTCGCTCGCGGCGTACCGTCCCAGAGGCGCCGCCGTAAGACCGCCCCGGCGGACTCGCCGAACCGACGATCCGCGAACGGAGGGCGGGCCGTCGCCGTCCGGGTTCCGGAGGGATTAACCGAGGGGAGCGGGTTCACCTCGCGTGGCCGAGAGCTCGCGTCGCCGACTGGCGGCGATCATGTTCACCGACATGGTCGGGTTCGCGGCGTTGACCCAGCAGAACGAGGCGCGAGCGCTCGAGATCCTCCACGAACACAACCGGCTCCTTCGGGCCATCTTCCCGAGGCACCACGGCTCCGAGATCAAGGCGATCGGCGACTCGTTCCTGCTCGAGTTCGACAGCGCGCTCGAGGCGGCGACCTGCGCGATCGAGATCCAGCGGACGCTCGACGCGTACAACGCGGGCGCGGACGCGGCTCGGCAGATCCACGTCCGCATCGGGGTCCACCTGGGGGACGTCGTCCACTCCGCCGGCGATGTGTTCGGGGACGCGGTCAACATCGCTTCCCGGATCGAGCCGCTCGCCGAACCGGATGGGATCTGCGTCTCCGAACCGGTGCGCGAACAGGTGCGCAACAAACTGGACGCTACGTTCGTTCGACTGCCCGCGAGCTCGCTCAAGCACATCGAGGCGCCCGTCGGGATCTACCGGCTGGACTGGGCCCGATCCTCCGAGGGTCCCGCCGACTCGGGCTCCGTTCGGCCCGAGCCCCACCGGCTCGCCGTGCTCCCGTTCGCCAACCTGAGCCCGGACCCGCAGGACGAGTTCTTCGCGGATGGGCTCACCGAAGAGATGATCACCGAGCTCGCTCGATTGCCCGGCTTCCAGGTGATCGCGCGTACGTCGGTGATGCGGTACAAAGGCGCCCCGAAGGGGATCCGCGAGGTGGGCCGCGAACTCGGCGTCGACGTCGCGCTGGAAGGCAGTGTACGCAAGTCCGGGAGTCGGCTGCGGATCACGGCCCAGCTGGTCGACGCGCGGTCCGAGTCCCACCTCTGGGCCGGTCGGTTCGATCGGGAGCTGACCGAGGTCTTCGACCTGCAGACGGAGATCGCGGTGAGCGTGGCGACCGCGCTCCGGGTCGAGCTCGCGCCCCACGAGCGCGCCGGGCTCGCCCGCTCCAGCACCACGAACCTGGAGGCGTACCAGAACTACCTGCGAGGGCGCCAGTTCTGGTGGCTCGCGGGCGAGGCGAACTACCGGTCCGCCATCCGGTACTTCGAGCAGGCGATCGAGCTCGACCCCGCGTTCGCGCTCGCCTACTGCGGTCTCGCGGACAGTTACGCGCTCCTGGGCAACCACGGCTTCGTACCGCTGGGCGAGGCCCTCGAGACCGCCGAGCGGGCCGCCCGGACCGCGCTGCGGCTCGACCCG
>JASHYU010000010.1 GCA_030042855.1 Thermoplasmata archaeon | reverse complement strand
GCTGCCGCCTTCGATGTCCGGCCGCGAGGGAGAGGGCGATCTCGGAAGCCGCGATGCCGATCGCGCCCGTGACGCGCAGTTCGAGGGCTCGGGACCGGGCGAAGCGGGAGAGCTGGCCGCGGGAGGTCACGTTGGCGGTGATCGCTTCGCGGAGACAGAGGTTGACGAGGCGTCGGAAGTCGGCCAGGAGCCCGCGGACCTCGGGAGGGAGAGGGGGCGGCTCTTGGACGGCGGGTTCGGCGGAAGCGAGGGGCAGGACGAGGGACCGACGGGGATCCACGTCGTCGAGTGGTAGGAGGAGGGGCAAGATTCTGTCCGCCCCACTGAACGGTGGAAGATGGCGCCGGTCCGGAACCGAAACTTACCTTGACCAATAAAATCCCAAAGCAGGCAGTCTCCGTCCTTTTATAGCGGGCCCTCCTCGCCGCGCCGGACCGCGTCCGGATGCCCGTGTGGGGTAGCTACAGGATCGGGGAAGCGACCCCGCCCTGCTGCACTGGATTATCCTAGAGGCCTGCGGAGCCTCAGACCTGGGTTCGAATCCCAGCACGGGCGTCCCAAATTTCGGGACCCAGGATTCGTTTTATGGGAGTAATCCCACTCGCCAGCGATGCTCTTCCAGGCACATGACTAGTTCCGAAGCGGCCCCGAGTCTCGGCTGAGGTCCACCTCGTTCGGATACCGATGCGAGTCTTGGTGATCGGCGGAACTCGATTCGTCGGGCGCGCGATCGTGGACGAGCTGTTGGCGCGGGGAGATGAGGCTACCCTACTTCACCGGGGCCGAACGCCGAGCCCCTTCGCCGACCGCGTCGAGGAACTGCGCGCCGACCGTCACGACCGCGCGGCCGTGCTCGCGGCGCTCGAGGGTCGCGCCTTCGACGGGGTGGTTGATGTTGCCTACGATGGAGCGGTCGGTACCGGGGGCCACGAGATCACACACGTCGTCGACGCGCTGAGCGGATCCGTCCCGCGCTATGTCTACATCAGCTCCGCCTCCGTCTACAAGGAGACTCGGTTGGGAATCCGAGAGGACGACCTCCGCGCCGGCGAGCCGTTCGACTCCGACTACACGAAGAACAAGGTTCAGGCGGAGGAGGCGGTCGAACGCGCGCATCGCGCGGGTCAGGTCGTGGGGACGCTCATCCGGCCCGTCCTGATCTACGGCGCCCACAACCCGATTCCCCGGGAGCGCTGGCTGTGGGACCGGATCGTGGCCGGACGACCCGTTATCGTGCCGGAGACCGGCACGACGATCTTCCATTGGGTCGCGGCGACGGACGTAGCTTGGTTGGTGGGTGAATCCCTGCGACACCCGAAGGCGGCCGGCCTCGCATTCAACGTCGCCGAGGCCGAGCCGATATCGCATACCGCGTTCGTCGACCGCCTGGCGGAGGCGGCCGGCCGCTCGGTCGAGCAGGTCTGCGTGCCGCGCCAGAAGCTCGAAGCGGCGGCGGCTGCCGAGGCCCCGCCGCGACCGTACTTCGGAGTGTCGCTCGATTTCGGGGCCGACTTCAGCGTCGAGATCGCCCGGGCGCGTCGGGCGGTCGGATTCACGCCGACGGACCCCTCGATTGGCTGGAAGCGGGCGTTCGCGTGGTACGATCGAGAAGGTCGAAACCCTGACCCAGACTTTCGCTTGGAGCGCGAGATCCTCGGCCGGTAGATCGCTTGGCCAGCTAGCCTCTCGAGCGAGAGGTGCGCGCTGCCGATCGGGCGGCTGAGGATCGGCCCCTCAGGCTGCGCGGGCTCCTCGTCGGCCGGCCGGGACGGCTGGTGCACGAGTAGGAAGGCGGCGAAAAAGAACTCCGCCGTCGCGTCGCCCCTGTCAATCCCGTAGCTCCCGTGGTCGGGCGAGCGCTCGTGGAGGTAGGCAGGGTACGGCTTTGGGGCGACGAAGTCCGCTACCTAACGGACTTCGGGATTGCGCGGGATTTGAAGGCCGCATCCGCACGTGCACTTTCTCGGCCAGCGCGAGCCAGTGACGGCTCTCAGGCGCGAAGTGGTCGGTTCGGTCGGCGGAACGGGTTCTGGGTGCTGGATGCTCTGCATCGCACGTCCCTCGCGAGAGGAGGGACGGGAGACATTCATCTGGACTGGCCCGAGCTCCCGGTGTTGTCCTCCTTCGCAAAGTGAGCCTTCCGAAGGACCGATACGACCTTCGGGAGGTCGTCACGGATGAAGCGCCAGAGGTCTTCAGGGTCGATCGTCTCATACGTGTGCAGGACCGCCGTACGGAAGTTTCTCACGGTCGTCCACAGGCCGGGATCCACATCCTTGAACCCGCGACTCAGGTGGTCGGCGGACTCCGCGATGAAGATAGCCCGCAGGTGGACCCGTTCCACCGTCGTCCGATCCGACCGGAATCTCCCCCGGTCCGCCAATGCCCGGATCTCCTCCGCCTTCTCCAGCATCCGCGCGGCGTGCTCCCGGTCGCGGTTGGTCATAGTGGCACCGCCTCCGCCAGGATGGAAGGAGCCGCCGCCCACCACAGTTGTTCGGGCGCAGCGATGTCGACGCGCCTGCCAATCAGCCGCTCGAGGGCGGTCGCGAGGTGCACCCGGTCCGAGCCCCGGACCCATTCCACAAGGAGGTCCACGTCGCTGTCGGCTCGGGCCGCTCGGCGTCGGACCGACCCGAACACCCGGATGTTCCTCGCCCCGTGGTTGTGCGCGATGCGAAGGATCGCCTCGCGGTGCGGGCCGAGGATCTGTTCGATGCCGAGTCCCCTGCCGAGCACGATGGGCCGAATCTTGGGGACGGCATAGAGCGCCGACTTGCACCTCGGGCATACCCTTGGCCGTGCCGCCCGGCGAACCCGCCAGACGTAGATGCATCGGAAACACCGTGCCAACCGTCCTTTCTGGCCGGACATACGGACAGGAAGAACCTCCAATTTACTTATCCCTATCGGGGAGACAATCTCTTCTGCGACACGAACGCCCTGGACCAGACGGGACTGGGGACGAAATCGTTCGTTCCGTCTGGAGGAAACGACGGGGGACGAATAGCTACCCGATCCTACCGGGGGCCTTCCCAGTAACCAAGGGTAACTGCCCCGATTCCCCGTCAGAGACGAATCCGGTAGCCTCTAGCCAACGGCGAATCCCAGCACGGGCGTCGACCCCGCACGCGGCCCGGGGCGTTCGGCGACCGCGCGGCGTCGGCGGCGATCCCCGGAGCGCCGCGCCCCATCGAGAGGGCGGAGCCGATCGACCCGACGGACTGAGCTAGGACTTTACAAAAACAAAGGCGAGTCCGGCCTGAGTGAGATCGTCGACGTATTCGTACGGAGCACCTACGACGACGACCCCCCCACTCACGGCGACGGACCACCCAAATCCTGCGCCGGCCTGCGGGTCGGGGCTGGTAAAGGTCGCGATCAAGCCCCCGTGCTTTGTGTTGAACTCGTAGGCGTACCCCGCATACTCTTGGCCGAGGCCGGTGTAGGCCTGGGCTCCGACAATCGCGTTCTTGCCGCTCATGGCGACGGACCCGCCA
>JASHYU010000009.1 GCA_030042855.1 Thermoplasmata archaeon | reverse complement strand
GCCGCTCACCGGGACCCAGATCCGTCCACGGGCCGGCGGCCGACGGAACAGGAGCAGCTCGAGCGGAGGCCGCGCGAACAGGTAGGCTTCGACGCACTCGCGGTCGATCCGGACCGAACCCGTCATCCCGGCCGACTGCGCGAGAGGATCAGGAGAATGGCCTCTGCCGGTGCGCCGTGGGACTGGAAGAGCGCCTCGGTCGCCTCCTCCCGCGAGACGTTCGCCTGCTCCATCACGAGCCGCACGTCCTCCTCCGGTGGGCCGGACGGGGCGGGAGGGAGCGCGGGCGCCGCCGGGCCGCCCGTCGCGGCCGGACCGGCCGCGCCGCGAGGACGGACCTGCGGAGTGCCGACCACCTGGTAGGTGCGGACGCCCTGGATCGTCAGGATCGTGACCTCGGGGGCCCGGAAGACGTGTTCCTTCGTCCGGGTGCGGACGATGACCTCCTCCACGTCCGGCACGTCCTCCGTCGACATGCCGAGGCGCTTCATCATCATCTGCATCTGTCGGGGATCGCGCGGATTTCCTCCCAGCATTTCGCCACCTCCGGTTCGGCCCGTTCATTCCTCGGCGTCGTCGCCGGTCGCCCGGCGGATACGCTCCTCGAGCTCCCCGTCGACGACGGGGGTCTCGCCCGCCGCGCTGCGGGCGGACCGGGCGCGCGCGGTGCGGCGGGTCTCCCGGACCCGTCGGGTCTGGCCGGCGAGCTCGTCGAGCAGTCCGGACACTCCGGCGAGGAGGTTCCAGCCCGTGTGCGAGGCGTAGAAGATGCCGTGGTCCGTGTGCAGGCGCGCGTCGACCGTGAGGTCGTTCGTCCGGTGCGTCGCGTGCGGCGCGAAGTGCAGCGAGAGGAGCGTCGGCTGGACGTACCGCGCGACGCGGCGGAGGCCCCGGGCGACGAGGCTGTCGATCTCGGCGAGGAGGGCCGGGTCGCCGGAACCGCGCAGGCCCACGATCTCGACGTAGACGTTCTCGAGGCTCCGCGGGGCGGTCGGCCGACGCGACCGGCCCACGACCAGGCCGAGGAGGTCGGTCTGGCCGAGCACGCGGACCGGGCGACCCGCCTCGATCACGAAGACGCTCGAGACCTTCTCCTCCGTCATCCGGCGGGCGGCCTCGAGGGCCGGCGTCCCGACCTCGACGGTGACCGGGGGCGAATGCATGATCGAGGCGACCTTCACCTCCAGGACCGAGGCGCCGACCCGGACGTCGCGCTTCCCGCCGCGTTCGGGCCGCCAGAGCACGCCACCGAGGTCCGCGATCCCGATCGCCCCGACGAGGCGACCCTTGCGGTCGATCACGGGCAGCGGATGCTCCTCGATCTGGCGCACGCGGGGCAGCAGGCTCCGGAGCTCCTCGTCCTCCCGGACGATCTCCGACGCGGGCCCGGCGATCGCGTCGGCCGTCGGCGTGTCCCCGCCCGCGAGCTGGGAGAGGCCGGGCAGCGCGCGGACGATGTCGGTCCGGCTGACGATGCCGACGAGCTCGCCCCGCCGCCCGACGACCGGCGCCGCCCGGAGCCCGGTGGCGAGCAGTTGCTCGGCGATCTCGGGGAGCGGCGTCGTCATCGTGACGAGGGGCGGCAGGATCAGGAGGTGCTCGACCTTCGTGGAGAGCGAGCGGCTCGACCGGCGCGCGATCGACTCGAACGTGACGAGCCCGAGGAGGCGGGACTTCCGCAGGACCGGGATCTCGTGGAACCCGCGGGTGTGCATCAGTCCGAGGGCCCGCGAGATCGGTGCGTCCGCGGGGAGGGTCACCGGTCGGGCGGTCATGAGGTCGGTCGCGGTCGGCCACGGGCCCGGCATCGAGGGCCGAGCAGGGGAGGGGGGACTTAGCGACTGCGGTCCGAGGGCGCGGAATTCACGGGGGCTCGCGGGCCATCTGGTAGCCGTTCTCCCCGTCCGAATAGTACGTCCGCAAGAGATCGATGACCGAGAACTGGTAGCGGGTGTAGAACCGGATCGCGGTCGCGTTCGACACCCGGACCTCGAGCGTGACGCGACGGAACCCGCGGGCGCGGCACCGCTCGAGGAACGAGGACATGAGCCGGGTGCCGACCCCGCGGGTCCGCACCGATCGGTCGACGGCGAACATGAGGATCCGCGCCTCCCGTTCCACCTGGTTCACGCCGAGGAGGAACCCGACCGGTACGTCCCGCGCGTCGGCCGCGACGAGGAACCCCTCCGGCCAGTCGTGGCTGAGCGACGGATAGAGCGACGGATCGTAGTGCTCCTGGAGCGCCTCCGCGACGATGTTCGCGATGAAGGGGACGTCCGAGGGCCGGAACCCGCGCAAGGTCACGAGGGGGGGAACGTCGGGGGGGGCCGACGGGCTCGGCCCGGCGGCCGTGTCAGCGATACATCTCACCCGGGCCCTCGGGCTCGGCCGCCCGCATGCTCGACATCGACTCCCGCGTCTGCTGGAGGGTCTTGCGGACCTCGGCCTCGATCTCGCGCGCCTTGTCGCGCAACGGCTTCGTGTCGAGCAGGAGGAGCGGCACGAGCGGGTTGATCGTCTCGATCACCTTCGCGGCGGCCCGGGCATCGGGGTAGTCCTTGTGGGCCTGGGCGACCAGGCAGAGCACCGGAGTCCCCCGACCGATGGCGCCGAGCAGGAGCCCGCCCGCGAGGCCCGTGACGACGCCGTTCGCCGTCTCGAACCGGTACTTCTCGAGGAGCGGGGCCGCCGCGCGGTTCGCCATCGCCACGACGCGGGCGTCGCCGCGCACCTCGGTCTCGAGCGGCTGGCCCTCGACGGCGACGACGAGCGCGACGCCCTTCGCCTCGGCCCAGTCCAGGAGCACCCGGCCGAGCTGGTTGAGCGTCGACACCGGCGGCTGGATGTCGGCGATCACGACCACGAGCTGGTCGCAGGAGCGATCGACGCCGCAGACGAGGCGGCTCGCGTAGAACCGGACGGGGGCGCTGACGACGCCCTCCTCCATGATCACGGTCGGCGGGAACTCCTCGCTGATCATGTAGGCGATGAGCGTCATGTCGAGCGAGTGCACGAGGTACGACGACGCGACGGATCCGACCAGCCCGTGGGTCGGGAACCCCACGACCATCATCGCCCCGCGCAGCGGCTCGTCGCGCGTGTCGACGATGCGGACGTCCACGTGCTGCATGCGCTGCCCGTCCGGCGGACCCGGCTCGGGGAGTCGGACCGGGCTTATGCGACTTTGGCCCGAAGAGTACGGGCCCCCGGGGCCCGGGGCTAAGGGTTATAGGCCTCCCGGCGGCCTCCGGACGAACGGAGCGGACGATGAAGGTCCTGATCACCGGGGTCGACGGCTACTCCGGCTGGCCCCTCGCGCTCCACCTCCTCGCGCGCGGGCACGACGTCGTCGGGGTCGACAACTTCGTGACCCGACGCCGGGTGAAGGAGGTCGGCAGCTGGTCGGCGACGCCGATCCCGCCGTTTCCCCGCCGCCGGGCCGCGGTCCGCGAGATCCTCGGAAAGGAGCTCGGCTTCCACCAGGGCGACCTCGGCGACTACGAATTCGTCCGCCAGGTGCTCGCGACCGAGCGGCCGGAGGCGATCGTCCACCTCGCCGAGCAGCGCAGCGCGCCGTACTCGATGATCGACGTCCATCACGCGGTCGACACGCAGGTCGGCAATCTCACGGGGACCCTCCACCTCCTCTACGCGATGCGCGAGGTCGCGCCCGAAGCCCACCTCGTCAAGATGGGCACGATGGGCGAGTACGGGACGCCGAACGTCGACATCCCCGAGGGATTCTTCGAGGTCGAGTTCCGCGGACGCAAGGA
>JASHYU010000127.1 GCA_030042855.1 Thermoplasmata archaeon | reverse complement strand
ATCTTCGATTCGGACATGCTGCTCATCCCGGACGCGCGCACCCTCGCGCGCATTCCCTGGAACCCCGAGTCCGGCGGCACGGTCCGGTTCATCTGCGACGTGCGGATCGGCGGGGCGAGCGAGCCGTACGAGCACGACCCCCGCGGGGTCGCCCGCAAGACCGAGAAGGTCCTCGCGGACGCCGGCTACGACCGCTCCTACTGGGGGCCCGAGATCGAGTTCTTCGTCTTCGACTCGGTCGAGCTCCTCCCGTCGTACCAGGCGGTCAAGGACGCCTGGGGCGGGGCCGGCTATCTCCTGTCCCACGGCGAGGCGCCGTGGCAGGTCGGGCCCGCCCAGCCGACCGTGCGGTTCAAGGAGGGGTACCACCGGGCGCCCCCGCAGGATTCGCTCGTCGGGCTGCGGGACGAGATGTGCAACATCCTCGCGGACGACTTCCACCTGACCCTCGACGCCCACCACCACGAGGTCGCGACGGCGAGCCAGTCCGAGATCAACGTGCGGTTCGACGAGCTCGTGCCGATGGCCGACCACATCCAGGACGTCCGGTACGTGATCAAGAACGTCGCCGCGCGCCACGGCAAGGTCGGGTGCCTCATGCCGAAGCCGCTCTACGGCGACAACGGCATCGGGATGCACACGAACCAGTCGCTCTGGACGAAGGGCCAGAACCGGTTCTACGACGCGGCCGACCGGTACGCGGAGGTGAGCCAGACGTGCCGGTACTACGTCGGGGGCCTGCTCGCGCACGCCCGGGCGCTGTGCGCGATCACGAACCCGGTGACGAACTCCTACCGCCGGCTCGTCCCCGGCTACGAGGCGCCGGTCTTCATCGCCTGGAGCAAGGCGAACCGCTCCGCGAACGTCCGGATCCCGTTCTACCACCGCGGCCGACCCGCCGCGAAGCGGATCGAGTACCGCACGCCGGACTCCGCCGCGAACATCTACCTCACGCAAGCCGCGCTCGCGCTCGCCGGGCTCGACGGGATCCGACGCAAGATCGAGCCGCCGCCGCCGGTCGACGCGAACATCTACCAGCTCACGCCGGCGAAGCGGCGCGAGCTCCAGGTCCGCGAGCTGCCGGGGTCCCTCGGCGAGGCGCTCGACTGCCTCGAGTCCGACCGGGCGTTCCTCCAGCCCGCGTTCCCGAACTCGCTCCTCGACACCTACGTCGAGCTGAAGCGCGAGGAGCAGCTCGAACTGAACCTGCGGCCCCACCCGTACGAGTTCTACCGGTACCTCGACGTCTAGCGAACGCGGCGCCCGGAACCGAATCCAAGCCTATCAACCCGGGCGGGGTGCCCGGAGGGGACCATGGGCGCGTCGTGCAGGTGGGACCACGGCCGCGTGTTCACCGGGGACCGCTGGGCGGAAGCGCTCCTCGTCGACGACGGGCGGGTCGTGGCCGTCGGGAGCTCGGAGGAGGTCCGGCGCGCGGCGGCGACCGGGACCGAACGCGTCGATCTGGCCGGCCATCTGCTCGTCCCGGGGCTGATCGATGCCCACCTGCACCTCGCGCGCATCACGCTCGCCCGGGAGTCGCTCGACGTCGGCGACGCGACCTCGCTCCCCGATCTCGTCGAGCAGATCCGGAAGTGGGCGCCCGAGCATCCCGGCGGGACGCTGCTGGCCCACGGGTGGAAGGCCGGCCAGTTCGGCGACGCGGACCCGACGCGCGCGGTGCTGGACGAGGCCTTGCCCGAGCGCCCGCTCGTGATCTATCACTCGAGCGGGCATGTGGCCGCCGCGAACGGCGCGGCGCTCCGCGCCGCGGGGGTCGATCCCGCGACGCCCGACCCTCGCGGGGGACGGATCGGGCGGGACCGGGAGGGTGCGCCCGACGGGCTCGTCTACGAGTCGGCGCTGCGGCTCCTCGAGCCGGTCACGGGAGAGGCCTCGGCGGTGGGGGCGGAGCCCCTCCATCGAACGCTCGAGATCGCCGCGAGCCTCGGGCTGACCACGGTCGCGACGATGAACGTCGGCCCCGGAGAGGCCGCCCCGCTCGCGGCGCTGCGCGATGCCGAACGGCTCCCGCTCCGCGTCCGGATGTACCTCCACCGGGAGTGGTTCGTGGCCGAAGCGGCGAGCGGGCACGCACCGATCACCGACTCCGAACGGCTCTCGGTCGTCGGGTTCAAGGGATTCCCGGACGGGGCGTTCGGTCCCCGGACCGCCTGGCTCTCCTCCCCGTACGCCGACGCGCCCGAGACCTCGGGCCTGCCGCTCGCGAACGACGCGGAGCTCGCCGAGGCGGTGCGCTACTCGACGGAGCTCGAGCTCGCCCCGGCCCTGCACGCGATCGGCGACGCGGGCGTGGCCCGGGCCCTCGAGCTCCTGCGGCCGGCGGTCGGGCGCGCCGGTCCGCCCGCGCGGGTCGAGCATGCGGCGCTGACGCCGCCCGCCATCCTCGCTCGCCTCGAGGAGGTACGGCCAGCGCTCGTCGTGCAGCCGGGCTTCCTCTGGAGCGATCACTGGCTCCGGGAGCGGCTCGGGCCGGAGCGCGCCCGGTGGGCGTACGCGTTCCGGACCCTCCTCGACCGAGGCCACCTCCTGGCCGGCTCGAGCGATGCCCCCTACGATCCGATCGATCCGTGGCGCGGCCTCCAGGCCGCGGTCGCCCGGCGCGGTCCCCTCGGCCGATCGGCGAATCCCTCGGGCGCGGAGGCGCTGCCCCCCGAGGAGGCGCTGCAGCTGTACACCCGGAACGGCGGGCGTGCGCTCGGCGAGCCCGACCTCGGCCACCTCGAGGTCGGGGCCCGCGCCGACCTCGTGGTCCTCGAGAGCTCCGACCTCCCGGGCGCGCTCGCCCGCGCCGCGACGACGGTGCGCGAAACCTGGGTCGCGGGCGAGCCGGTCTACCGTTCCTCGGGAGACTGCGGAAGCAACGATTAACTCGCCGCTCGGCTCGGGGAGCTCGTGGGGACGCCAGCACCGGTGCCGACGATGCGGGAGTTCTCTCCCTCCATGCGGGTCGACGTCCTCGTCTCCGACTGGAAGGCGGCCGAGGACCCCGCGGTCCCCGAGGAGCAGCGCGAGCACGCGCTCTACGCCAAGGCGTGGGAGGCGTACCTGGAGGGGGACTACGGCTTCGGGCTCTGGTGCTGGCACGAGGTCGACCGGCTGACCAACAACCTCAACGGCAACCTCCGGGAGGTCACCCGGATCCTCGGGCCGGGCCGGTACTTCGGCTTCTCCCATCGCCGGGCGGTGGCCGAGAAGGTCCCGATCGAGCGGATCTACCGCCCCCGCAAGGGGGACATGAGCACGCCGCGCACGGACGCGTTCGTGCTCGCGCACTACCAGGTCCTCTGCGTGTACCTCGCCCACGCCGCGGCCGGCGACCCGAAGGCCAAGGCGCTCCTCGAGATCGCGCTCGGGGAGCTCGAGGACCGCCGGCGGGCCGACCCGTTCCTGAAGCACTTCGAGA
>JASHYU010000126.1 GCA_030042855.1 Thermoplasmata archaeon | reverse complement strand
GAGCGCGTGGCGCGCCAGCTCCTCGACGTCCGGGGTGAGCGAGAGGTTCTCGGGGCGCAGGTCGGCCTCGAGCACCGCCTTGAGGTAGCTGAACAGCCGCTCGATCTGGTCGAGCGAGTAGCTCGGGGAGGAGAGCACCGCGACATCGGCGAGCGTGAACCCGCGGCGCTCGATGCCGGGCGGCCGGTGGTCGAGCGCGGCCGTGATCAGGTGGTACGACGCGCTCTCGAGGTCCTTGATCTCGGCGCTGTCGAGCCGGTCGAGGTTGATCTTCACGGTCCGCCCCACCGCCGCCAGCACGGCGTCCAGGAACTCGTAGGGGACGTGGAGCGTGACGAACAGGTCGTTCTTCGTGACCGTCCGGTTGAGCCGCGCCTCGAGAAGCAGGGCCTCCCGACCGTAGCGCTGCACCTCCGCGTCCCGGGTGCGCTGGGTCGCGACCTTCTTCCCGTCCTTGGCCGGCGCGTAGTCGGAGTCGAGCGCGAGCGCGCGGTCGAAGCTCGGGATCGCCTCGGCGGGCCGGCCGGTCGCGATCAGCGCGAGGCCCCGGCTCGTCCACGCGGCCGTGCTCTTCGGGTCGGCGTCCGTGGCCCGCTCGTAGAGCGCGACCGCCTCGTTCGGGTGCTCGAGCTTCTGCGCGACCACCCCGGCCCGCAGCAGCGTGTCGACCGAGGTGGGGTCGAGCGCGAGCGCGTGGGCGTACGACCCCGCCGCCTCGGCCCAGGCCTGCCGGGCCACGCCGAGCTCGCCGTCCTTGATCCAGAGGGCCCGGCTCCGCGGGAGGACGGCGAGGCCCTTCCGTACGGCGTCGCTCGCCCGGTCCAGGTGCCCGAGCCCGCTCTCGGCCTCGGCCAACAGGAGGAAGAGCGCTTCCTGGGGCGGGGCCTGGGGGATCGCCCCCGCGAGGAACTCCGCCGCCTCGGCATGCTGGCCCGCTTCGAGCATCGAACGGGCGATCCCGGCGAGCGCGACGGGCGACTTCGGCTCGCGCTGCCGGACCTCCTCGTAGACGGCGCGGGCCTCCGCGGGCCGCTCGAGCGCGCCGAGGATCTCCGCCCGGAGGAGGAGCGCCCCGAGGTTCGGCGGCGCTCCGGCGGGCGCGGCCTTCAGCCCGTCGTCGAGCACCTCGAGCGCGAGGTCCGGGCGTCCCGCGGTGAGCCGAAGACGGGCGCGCCGGATCGCGATCTCGGTGCGGTACGCCGGATCGATCTCGGCGGCGTGCTCGTAAGCGGCGTTCGCCTCCTCGGTGCGACCGAGGCTCGCGGCGAGGTCCCCATGCTCCAGGTGGAGCGTCGCGTCCTGGGCCTCGGGCGCGTTCGTCTGGAGGAGCCGCGAGAGCGTCTCGTACGCCTCCGGGACCTCCTTCGACTCGCTGTGGAGGCGGTACTGCTCGAGCAGCGCGGGCGCGTTGTCCGGCTCGAGGAGGAGGATCGCCCGGAGGGAGTACAGCACCTCGTTCGGGCGGCCGAGCGCGCGGAGCGCATCGCCGCGGACCTTCCACGCCGCGAGGTCGTTCGGGTCCTCCGTGAGCAGGGGGTCGACGATCGTCATCACCTCGGAGTATTGGCCGGCCAGCTGCAGGGTCTCCGCGAGCGCGAGCCGTCCGTGCCGGCTGTTCGGGTCGATCGCGAGCCCCTGCCGGTAGTAGCTGAGGGCGTCGGCGTACGCCCCTTGGGACCGGAGGGCCTCCGCGACCTCGAAGTACCCGTGAGCATCGCCGTTCGCCTGCTGGACGGCCTGCTGGAGGACGGTGAGCGCTTCGGAGCGTCGCCCGCCCTTCAGGAGGAGCTGGCCGCGCTTCCGAAGGTAGAGGGGGTTCGCCGGCTCGCGGCGCAGGAGGAGGTCGAGGAGCTGGAGGGCCCTCGCGTCCTGGTTCAGGAGCGCGAGCACCTCGACGGCGCCCCAGAAGAGATCGGTGTCCTCGAGCCCGCCCGAGATCGCCCGCCCGTAGGCCTCGGACGCCTCGGAGTACCGGCCCGCCTCGCGAAGGCCGTGGCCGAGCTCCTTCTGGATGTCGTAGCGCAGATGGTTCGCCTCGCGCCCGAGGAACGCCGAGTACGCCCGGATCGCCCGGTCGTGGTCGTTGATCAGGCGGGAGGCGCGCGCGATCCCGAGCTCGGCGACGTCCGCCGCCTCCGCGTCGCTCGAGGCGCGCTCGTACGAGACGAGGGCCGTCCGGGCCGCCCGGTCGCGGTCGGCCGAGCCTTCGGCCTGGTCGTACGCCAGCGCGAGATAGAGGTTCCCGCGCTCGATCGCGACGTCGGTCCGCGTCGGATCGAGCCGGAACAGTTCGTCCAGCACCGGCGCGAGCTGGGCCGGGTCGTTCGACTGGGCGACGACCTCCTTCTTCTCGAGGAGGTAGGGGAGCTCGCCCGGGTGGGCCGCGAGCAGTGCATCGTACGCGCGCGACGCGGCGGCCGTGTCCCCCGCGCCCGAGAGCGCCCGCGCGACCCCGAGCTGCGCGGCGAGGTCGGCGGGGTCTTCCGCGAGGATCAGCTCGGCGAACTCCCGGACGAGCTCGGGCCGGCTCGCCTCCCGCGCCGCCTCGAGCGCCTTGCGCGCCTCGCTCAGCGCGTGCGGGTGCGCCCGGAGGAGCTCCTGGTACGCCGCGAGCGCGGCGTCGAAGTGCCCCTCCGCGAACTCGATCTCGGCGACGCCGCGCATCCCCTCGAGGTTCTGCGGGTTCGCCTCCAGGATCGCGCGGCACGCGGCGAGGGCCGCGTCGGACCGCTCGAGCCGGAGGGCGAGGGCCTTCAGGTCGAGGAGATTCTGCACGTTCCGCGGCTCGAGCTTCGCGACGCGGTCCCGGGCCGCGAGCGCGAACTCGGGGCTGTCCGCCTCGGCCAGCCGGGCGAGCTCCTCGATCGCCGCGGGCTCGGGCGGGTTGGGTCCCTCCACCATCGGCTGCGCGACCGATTGCGCCTCGGGGCCCCGGCCCAGCTGGAAGAGCAAGCGCGCGAGGAAGAGCGACGCCCGTGCATCGTCGGGGTGGGCGGTGCGCACCCGCTCGATCGGCTCGAGCGCGTCGGCGCCGCGCCCGAGCGCGGCGAGCAGCTCGGCCCGCGCGAAGACGAGGTCGAGGTCGTCCGGGTTCGCGGCGATGAGCTCGTCGCAGGCGGCGAGCGCGCGGACGTCCCCGCCCATCGCGCGCGCGAGCTCGAGCTTCGTCCGGAGCGCCTTCGGATGATGCGGGTCGACCTTCAGCGCGCGGTCCACGTACTGGCTCGAGGCGGCGTCGAGCTCCTGGGCCTTGAGGTAGGACTCGACGGCGCCGTCGCTCTGGCCCTGGAGCCGCAGGACGTCGCCCCGCGTTGCCCAGATCGCCTTGTCGTTCGGGTTTCCCTCGATCGCCCTGTCGACGAGCGCGCGGGCCTCGGCGAGGTCTCGGTTCTGCGCGAGGAGAACGAGCGCCTTCTGGTGCAGGAGCGCGGAGGAACCCGGGGCGAACCGGAGCCCGAGATCGACCGCCCGGCGGGCGAGCTCGGGGTGCGCGGCGCGGGAGAGCGCGAGCCCGACCTGCGCGAGCAACGGCGCGACCTCGCTGGCCACCGGGCCGAGCGCCTTCGGGTGCGACTCGACGGTCGCGAGGATCGCCTTCAGCGCGTTGAGATACCGGGTCCGATCCGGTCGTCCCTCCGCCGCCTGCGCCTCGCTCCACTGGCGCCGGAGCTCCGCCAGAAGTTCGTCTCCGGACGGAGCCGACGGCTCCTCCTTCGGCATGCTCGCCGACCGACCGTGCCGTCGCGATAAATACGTTCGGG
>JASHYU010000125.1 GCA_030042855.1 Thermoplasmata archaeon | reverse complement strand
CTTCTGGACGAACATCAGCTGGGGTGCGACGACGAACGCCACGACGAACGTCACCCTCCTGTGGGTGAACGGCGCGACGGACGTCGGAACGGTGATCGCGAGCTTCGTCGGCGCGGTGAACACTACGAACACCACCTCGGACACGAGCTCCTCGGTGGGCTTCGCGGGAACCGCCGGCGGGATCTACTGGTCGTACGCCACGTGGACCGCGGTGCTCAACCAGACTACCCTTAGCTGCTCCACCGCGACGTGCAACACCACCTTCGGGCAAGGGACGTCCGGGTACCTTCAGGTCTGGGTGAACGAGAACGGTAGCTCGGTGGGCGGGATCTCGACCTGGACGGGCAACCAGACGGCCGAGAACTCCTCCAACGTGCTCGGCACGACGTTCGCCCTCGGCGGGGAGTTCAACTACCCCGCGGCCTACCAGGGACTGCCGTTCACGGAGACGGGCTGGCTCAACGTGAGCTATTCGCCGTCCGTTGCGAGCGGGAACGCGTCGATCACCGGCTACGTCTCGGTCTGGGACCTCGACACGTTCGGCCTGGTCAAGAACCTCAGCCTGAACGACTCGGTGAACACCACGAACGCGGCGGGCTTCTCGCTGATCCCGACGTGGGTCGGCACGATCGATGGGCCGGGCATTCCGTACGTGAACTACACCTGGAGCCTGAATCTGAGCACGAAGAACCTCGGCGCGAGTCTCACGTACGACCCGCTGGTCGCGCTCATCAACCTGACCGTCGACGGTTCCTCCGCGGGCGGGGTCAACACGACGATCACGCCGGGCGAGTCGTCGACGTTCCTGTTCTACGGCATCAGCTTCGCCGTGAACCCGACCGTGGTGACCCAGGTCTTCCCGGCCCTGCCGGGCTACGTGCCGGTCTACGAGCCGTACACGCAGACGATCAACATCACGACGAACGCGGCGATCAACGCGACCACGGTCTCGATCACCGCCAACGTCCTCGATGAGACGGTCACGGCAGAGACCGGGGTCCTCGACGTGGTCTCCTCGACCGCGATCGCCGTCGTGGACAACGTCTCGTCGTACGGGTTCGCGGTCAGCTCGATCGCTCTGACGTGCAGCACCCCGGTCTGCGTGGCGCTCTCCCAGATCGGGTACGCGCCCTCCGCCACGGATGTGTACGCCCTCAACGTCACCACCGTGGTCAACGGGACCGGCGCCCCGACGAACGGAACGGTCGCGACCGCGTACAACCAGGCCTCGTTCTTCGCGGTCTTCGCGCCGGTCAGCGCGGTGCTGTCGTCGCCGAACCCCGGCCCGATCATCGCGCCGGGGAACGTGACCGTCTCCGTGACGTACTCCGGGTCGTTCATCTCGGGCGTCCTGCTCGACATCTACTCGCCGACGGGCGCGCTCGTCTTCGCCCAGAGCTTCACGTCGAGCGGGCAGAACGCGACCTGGCTCGCGACGGCGCCGGGCAGCTACACGGCCGCGGTGATCGTGACGACGGCGTACACGTCGCCCCAGTACTTCAACGCGACCTTGACGGTCGCCAAGGTGCCGAAGATCTACGTGAACTCGACGCAGTACACGAACTCCACGCTGATCCCCGGACTGAGCGCGGCCGGAGCGGGCACGCTCCTGCTCGTCATCGGGCTCATCATCGGGATGATCGTGGCGCTCCTGCTCGGCCGCGCGGTTTGGGGCGGTCGGCAGGCGCCCCAGTCGCCTCAGCCGTGGGAATCCCAGGGGGCGGCCGGAGCGGCGGGGGCGGCCGGTGGAGCTGCCGCCGGGTCCACGACCGCGGCGGGCGGTACGAACGTCTGCAGCGTCTGCGGCAAGGCGTTCGGCAGTCCCGAGGAGCTCGCGGCGCACCAGAAGAGCGAGCACGGGATGGAGTGAGCGAGTCGCACCGGGGCCGACCGTCCCGGGACCAACCCCTTCCGGTTCTCCTTTTTTTCCCCGTCGGGGCGAGGGCCCCGGCACGGTTCACGCGAATCGAAGGGCGCGGTATTGGCGGCGCCACGCGAGGACCTCGGGTCCGACGCGTGCGTCATCCCGCCCCCCTCGCACGAGCAGGCGGGCGAGGCGCGGCATGTCGTCCGGCCGTATGCCGAGCCGGGTGACTTCGGCCGTACCGATCCGCCCGACGAGATCGATCAGGAGCCGCTTCCGCTCGAGCCGTCGGGCGAGCGCCGCGGGGCCGGTCCGCCAGCTCGAGCGCAACCGAGGTCGGTCGAGGTGGAGCTGGTGCGAGTTCGTGAACCCGAGCTCGCGGGCGACGAGCGGCATCCCGAGCTCGTCCAGCGACCGGCCCAGCGCCTGCGCGTTCGCCACCACGTTCGTCGCGTACTCGGCCCCCCAGCGCTCGAGTTCGAGCAGCGTCTGCGCGAGGCCGGCGATGCGGTTCCAGTGCGCGTTGTCGAAGATGCGCCAGACGAGGGAAGGGTCGATCTGATCGAACAGATCGTCCCGGTCGGTGAGGATCAGCCCGCCCTGGGGACCGGGGAAGGACTTGTGCGTGCTCCCGAACAGCACGTCGACTCCCTCGCGGAGCGGATCCTGGAACTGTCCCCCCGCGATCAACCCGAGCACATGCGAGGCGTCGTACAGGACGAGGGCATCCTGCGCATGCGCCGCCTCGGCGATCTCCCGGAGGGGATAGGGGAATAGGAAGAAGCTCTGGCCGAGGAGGACGGCGTCGGGACGTTCCGCGCGGATCGTCGCCGCGGCGGCCGGGCCGTCGACGCGGTAGCCCGGACCGTCGGCCGGGAGCGGCCGGACCGTGAGGCCGAGGAGCGCGGGAACGAACCCGGGCGCGTACCCGTCGTATCCTCCGGACTCGGGGGGGATCGCGAGGACCTTGCGGCCGCGGGATAGGAGCGGCGCGAGGACCGAGAGCGCGGCGATGTGCCCCGAGAGCGGGCGGACCGTCGCCCGCCGGGCCCGGAACAGTCGGGCCGCCGCGGCGTTCGCGAGCGCTTCGATCCGGTCGGTGTAGCGGGTCCCCGAGTAGCTGTTGTCGACCGACTCGCCGTCGACCTCGGAGATCACCGGGAGGGTGTACCGACCGGCGAGGTCGCTCCCGAGGTACCGTCGGGCGACGGCGGAGAGGGCGTTCTCGCTCGGCAGGAGGTTGAACACGTCGTGGGCCCGCCAGCGCTCGTGCGCCCGCACGAGCGTGGCGAGCCGGCGTTCCTCACTCGACGGCCGCCGTTTCATGCCCGCCCGCCCCGCTCGGCGGGAGCCCCTTCGCGAGCTTGCGGTGCTCGTGGTTCCCGCAGCGGGGGCAGACCAGGTCCTTCGGCCCCGGCGTGAGCAGCGCGTGGCAGTTCTGGCAGC
>JASHYU010000124.1 GCA_030042855.1 Thermoplasmata archaeon | reverse complement strand
CCATCGTGAGCGCGAGCGATCGCAGGTAGCCCCGTCGGAAGACCGAGAGCTCGACCGAGGTCCCGGGGGGATGGCGCTTCAGGAGCGCGTCGAACCCCTCGTGGGTCGCGCGCACCCGGTTGAACGCCACGATCTCGTCGCCCGGCGAGAGGCCGGCCTCGGCGCCGGGCGAGCCGGAGAGCACGTGGCGCACGCGGGCGAGCCCGCCCGAGTTCTCGTAGCGGATGCCGAGGTACCCGGGCACGGGGGCGTCGTCGTCGGGACGCTTCGGGGCCGGACCGAACGCGAGACCCGCGTACGCGGCGAACCGGTCGAAGTCGATCTCGTCGGTCCCGCGGACGTAGCGCTCGAAGAACGCGCCGAGCTCGAGCCCGGTCGCGCGCTCCGCGACCCGGAGGAGCTCGTCCTCCTCGAGGCCCCGCCCGACCTTGCCGTAGTCGGTCCACAGCGCCCGGAGGACCGAGTCGAGCGACGCGCGGTTCTCCGTGCGGTTCCGGATCTCGAGGTCGAGGCAGAGCGAGACGAGGGCTCCCTTGTCGTAGTAGGAGATCGACTGGTTGGGCGTCTCCTCGAACTTCTGGTAGTAGTCGATCCAGGCGATGTACGAGGCCTCCTCGAGCGACTGCCGGTGGCGTCCCGGCGTCTCGAGCAGCGAGCGGATCGTCCGGGCCACGCCCTCGAGGTACTTCGCCGGGGTGACGAGCCCGCCCCGACGCAGGACGATCTCGGAGAAGTACTCGGTCGTCCCCTCCATCCACCAGAGCAGGTGGGTGTACACCTCCCGCGTGTAGTCGAACGGGCCGAGGACCTTCGGTCGGATCCGCTTCACGTTGTACAGATGGAAGTACTCGTGGCTGGTCAGGCGCAGGAACCTCTCGTAGTCCTCGGCCGGCTGGAAGGCGAGGCGCGGGACGACGCAGGAGGTCGACTCCGCGTGCTCGAGGCCCCCGTCGGAGACGTCGGCGAGATGGTAGAAGAACGTGTAGCGGGCGACCGGCGCGTCCCCGACGAGGGCCACCGTCGCCTCGACGATCTTCCCGAGGTCGGCCGCGACGCGCCCGAGATCGTAGTTGCCCCCGTCCCCGCAGAGCGAGATCCGATGCGGGATGCCCGCGGGCCGGATCGTCACGACCACCGGGTGGCCCGCGTCGATCGGATTGTCGACGAGAGCGTCGTACCCCGGCGCCCGGAACGACGGCGGCTGGGCCCCCACCTCCTCGAGCTCGGTGACGACCTTCCACTCCGGGGGGACCTCGAGCCGGACCTCGACGGGGTCGGCGAGATGTCCGTCCACGTAGGGCAGACAGAGCGCGGCGTTGACGAACATGTGCTCGGGGGTCAGGTCGAACGCCTCGTCGATCAGCTCGTGGCCGTAGACCGTGTACTCGACCCGCACGGTCGGCGCCCCGCCCGAGCCGATCCGCCAGCGCGCTTTGTCGACGCGCTCGATCGGGAGCCGCCGTCCGTCGGGGAGGGAGCGGGCCTCCATCTCGCGGAAGCCCCGGGCGTAGTTCGTGATGCGATAGGACCCCGGCACCCACGACGGGAGGACGAGGTCGAAGGATGGCCCCGCGAGGTCAGCGAGATCGATCGCGAAGCGACCGCGGTGGAGGGCCGGCTCCCGCGCGCGGGCGGTGTAGACGATCCGCATCGCTCGGATCGTCCTTCAGCCGAACCCCGGCAGGTCCTGCCGGCTCGAGGACTTCTCCCGGGCCGGGTACGGTTCGGAGGCGATCCCGAGGTGGGTCGCGAGCATGCGGAACGTCGCGACCAGCTGCTCGATGGCCCTCGCCATCTCCCGCTGCTCGTTCCGGAGCTGCGCGAGCTCTTCCCGGAGCAGGCGAAGTTCGATCTCCCAGCGGTCCCCGTCGGAGGATGGGCCCACGGTAGCACCTCGGACGGACGAATCCCCGTACGCTACATAGGGGGTTCGGGACGGAGGCTCTACCGCCGTTCGCCGCCCGGGCCGAACGGGGAATCCGTCGCACCCTTCTCGACGAACGGGATCCAAGCGCCCTTGTCGCTCGAGTAATCGACCCGCTGGAGCTCCACGACGAAGCTTTTCAGGAGCTCGGCGGGGGCCGGGCGGACCGTCACCGCGTACACGTAGATACCGAAGTCCATGAACTCGGTCACCCGACGGAGGACCTCCGGCAGCGCGTCCCGGGGCACCGTCACCCGCACCGAGGTCTCCCCGAGCAGGCTCGAGAACTCGTCGAGGTCGAACGGGCGATCGAGGGTGATGAGCGGGCTCGCACCGCTGGGCGGAGGCGCGGGAGTTCCGCTCCCGGAGGGAGCGGAAGGGGGAGTCGGGGGCGCCGCTGTGGGCGCGGGGGACCGGGCCGACGGAACCGGCGCGGGTGCCCCGGATGGCGGTCCGCGGGGTGCGAGCTGCGGGTCCTTGGGCGGGTAGCGATCCAGCACGGGGCTGGGATCCCGTCCGATGAACCCCTTCGGCTTGGGCGGCTTGCCCCGGGTCCCTGGCTTGCGCGCGGAAGGCTTGCGGGAACGGGGCATGCTCGTACCCGCAGACCACTCGCGTGATAAAGGGAGGTCTCCTCGCGGATCCGCCCCCGTCCGTTCGCCCCGGACGGGGGCCCCTGCGGGGAGGGAACGTAGCTCCCCATCGAGAGATTGTAGCGAGTTATACCGTGCGACTCCACGTCACGGAAGCTCCAAAATGTAGCACCCGGCACGACAGATGGATTATGTAGAGCGGAGTGGGTGGGCGTGCTGGTCCCAGCTGCGATCAGGGGGACCGGAAGGAAGGAAAGGCAATGCCGGCACGCGTGATGAAGGAGTTCCAGGCGCCGCGGGGCCTCCCCCGGAAGACCGCTTCCGTTTGCCCCGAGTGCATCAAGGTCATCCCCGCGATCGTCCGGGAGAAGGACGGCCGCGTGATCATGGAGAAGACCTGCCGCACGCACGGGTACTTCTGGGACATCATCTCGAACGACGTCGACTTCTACCTCCGGATGGAGGTCTACGCCCATGACGGCGTCGGGTACGAGAACCCGTACTACGACAAGTTCCGCGGCTGCCCGACCACGTGCGGGATGTGCAGCCATCACAAGTCGCACACCGGGCTCGCCCTGGTCGACCTCACGAACCGCTGCAATCTGAAGTGCCCCGTCTGCTTCGCGAACGCCAACGCCGCGGGCTACGTCTTCGAGCCGACGCGCGAGCAGATCCACTTCATGCTGAAGACGCTCCGGGAGCAGAAGCCCGTCGGGACCGTCGCCGTCCAGTTCTCGGGGGGGGAGCCGACCCTTTCGCCGCTCTTCCTGGACGCGGTCTCGATGGCCCGGGACCTCGGGTTCAAGCAGATCCAGGTCGCCACGAACGGGATCCGGGTCGCCAACGAGCCCGGCTTCGCCCAGCAGTGCCGGGAATCGGGGTTGCACACCCTCTATCTCCAGTTCGACGGGCTGGACGACGAGATCTATCGCAAGGTGCGCGGCGTCCCGCTGCTCAAGGTGAAGCAGAAGGCGATCCAGGCGGCCCG
>JASHYU010000123.1 GCA_030042855.1 Thermoplasmata archaeon | reverse complement strand
GACGGCCCGTCCGCTGACGGTCCGATCGGGCCCGCTCCGGGGGCCGCCGACCGTTCGGTTCAGCCCGCGTCCGGGCCCGCGCGGACCAGATAGAAGGCGGGCACGCCGGGCCGGGCGCGTTCGCGCCGCCCGCGCGGGTCGACGCCCGCGCCCTCGGACTCCCGGTAGACGCGGACGGACGCGAAGCCGAACCGGCGGGCGAGGTAGCCCTCGACCGAACGCAGCGTCGCGAGCTCGTCGATCGGGGCGGAGGCGGGGGGGTCGACCCGGAGCCGGGGGGCGACGCGCTGGACGTACTGCGCGAGCTCGGACCGGTGCGCCGCGACCTCGGGGTGGGCGGACCCGCGGTCGACGATCCCCCGGATCGACGGCGTCTCTCCGCGCGCGAGGGCTTCGCGCATCCATTCCTCGACGCGGGCCTTCCAGGGCTCCGCGACGAAGAAGACGACCTCCTTCGGGGTCTCGGCGGCCGAGTCGGCAAGGGGTCGCAGTACCGACCGAAGGTCCTCCTCGACGCGGTCGACGTAGGCCTCGCGCCGAGCCGCGACCTCCGATCGGGCGAACTCCTCGGGGTCCGGGAAGGGGCGACCGGCGACCAGCCCGTCGGGGCCGGCCGACCCGAGCTCCTCGGCGAGGTGGGGCGTCAAAGGAGCGATCAGCCGGATCCACGCCGAACGCACCCGATCGGTCGCCCGGCCGGGGGCTCCGCCGCGGAGGTAGTACCGCCGCAGCACGGAAGGCAAGGTGACGTACGTCAGCTCGGCCGCCCGCCGAAGGTCGAGCTCGTCCCAGGCCGACCGGACGTCCCGGACGAGCCGGTGCACCGCGTCGGAGAGCCACGCGTCCAGCTCGGGGGGCCCCTCCGAGTCGCCGGCGGCCTGGCGGACCAGCCGCTCGATCTCGTCGAGCCGCTTGCCGGCCTCGACGACGCTCTCCGGATCCCACTCCACATCCTGACCGGGCGACGCGACGAGGATCTGGAAGAGACGCAGGGCGTCGGCGCCCCACTCCTCGAGCGCCTGTTCGATCGGCGGGATGCCGCCGGCCTTCTTCGAGATCTCCTTCTTCGAGATCTTCCGGCCCGAGGGGCCGGTGATCCAGCCGTGGACGAACAGTCCGCGCGGCTGGAGCTCGCGGGGAAGCAGTCGCGCGTGGGTGTAGAGCGACGCGGGGTAGTGCACGCGCTTGTGCTCCTTCCCGCCGATGTTGATGTCGAGGGGGTACCAGTAGAGGAACTCGGTCCGCACCTCCTCCTGGACCGTGCGATCGAGCGTGGGCTCGCCCGGACCCTTCCCCCGGAACACGTGGTCGAAGAAGGCGTCGGTGAGCTGGGCGAGCCCGACCCGACCCGCGGTGACGAAGCGGCGGACGACGTAGTACGCCATGTAGAACGTCGAATCGGCGATCGGTTCGATGATCCACGCCGGATCGAGCGGGAACGGGGTGCCGAGCCATCGGCCCTTGCGGGCGCAGGGGCGATCCCCGAACCACTCGAGGATGCCGGGGAGTTCCCGACCGAGGTCGTCGGGCCAGCACTTGAGGTCGCGCGTTGCGCCGAAGGTCGCCTCCTTCCACCCGGGATCCGCGTAGTGGAGGAACCACTGGTCGGGCACGCGCCGGATCACGACCTCGTGACCGTTGCGGCAGATCACGGGTTCCGAGAACTCCTGGAGTTCGAAGCTCTGTCCCGCGGCGGTGAGCGTCTCGGCCACGCGCTCGCGCGCGCGGCGGACCTCGACCCCGGCGAGCTCGGGGACCGTCATCCGCCCCCGGACGTATTCGAGGCGGTAGAGGCGCTCGGTCGCCGCGTCGAGCGCGGCTCGGTCGAGACCGGACTTGGCGCCCGCGCTGCGGAGCGCCCGCTCGGCGGGGGTCCCCGGGCCGGTGACGAGCTCGCGCTCTCCGGGCGACAACGGCGCGTCGGACGCGATCTCGAGCAGGACCGGGGGGGACCCGAGCGAGGACCGGGTCTCGGCATCGAGCTCGATGAGTGCCTGCATGTCGATGGGGGCGTGGGCGGGCACGCTCATCACCACCCCGGTCCCGATCTTCGGGTCGACCAACCGGTTCGCGAGGATCGGGACGGGAGTGCTGCGCAGCGGCACCCGGACCTGCTTCCCCACAAGCTCCGCGACCGGGACCTCGTGACCGAGGTGCCCCCCGTGCTGCTCGACCAGGTGCTCGCCCCCGGCGCGCGCGACGAGGTAGGCGTCGGTGCCCCGGTGCCAGACGACGAGCGAACCATCGCTCGGGACCCAGAGGTTGGTGACCCCGAACAGGGTCTCGGGGCGCAGGGTCGCCGCGAGGAGGGTGCGACCGTCCTCGAGCGGAAACGGAACGGTCGTGAAATGCAGGATCTCGGCCGTTCCCCCCGTGGAGAGGTCGGTCTCGGACGGGTCGACCGCCACGGGGCCGCAGACGGGGCAGATCGAGGCGAAGTACGATCCTTGCACGATCGAGCCGGTGTCCCTGAGGACGCGGAACTGCCAGCGGATGAACGCCCGATAGTCCTCGTCGATCGTGGTCACGTACGTCGTGGGATCGACCAGGATGCCCATCGCCCGCAGCACGCGACGGTAGCTCTCCCCGAGATACCGGGCGGCATACTCGGGATCCTCGAGGCGTGCCCGTTCCGATTCGGGGACCTGACGGTCCTCGAGCTGTCCGGTGACCAGCGGATCGCGATCCTTGACCTTCTGCGCAAAGGCGACCGCGGGAAGGCCGGAGGCGTGCACCCCGAAGGGGAAGAGCACGACGTGCCCGCGCATGCGGTGGTACCGGTGGATCGCGTCGGCGGCGCAGAGCCCCCGCAGGTGGCCCACGTGGAGGAACCCGCTCGTCCCCGGGTAGGCGACGAGCGCGAAGAACTTCTCCCGCCCGGGAACCCTTCGGCCGACGGCGAGGCCCGCGGATTCCCAGGCGTCCTGCCAGCGCCGCGCGCGCGCCGTGTCCATGGCGCGCCTTCGACGCGCCCTCGGTATTTGAGGGATGCTCGGTCGGGATCGGCACCGACGCGGCAAAAGCCCATACCCCGTCCTGAACCTACGTCCGGTGGATGCGGATCATCGAGGTCTTCCACTCCGTCCAGGGGGAGGGTCCGTGGACCGGGGTCCGCACGACGTTCGTGCGCACGGCCCGGTGCAACCTCCGCTGCACGTGGTGCGATACGAAGTACTCGTTCGGACCGGGCTCCGAGCGCTCGGTCGACTCGCTCCTCGGGGAGGTGCGCCGGAACCGGACCCGTCACGTCTGCCTCACCGGCGGCGAGCCGCTCCTCCAGTCGGAGGCCCCCGACCTCGTGCGCGCCCTATCCCGGCGGGGGATCCAGACCGTGATCGAGACCGGGGGCTCGCTCGACGTCGCGCCGTACCTCGGCATCCCACGCGTCGTGCTGAGCGTCGACGTGAAGTGCCCGTCTTCGCGCATGGAGCGTCGGAA
>JASHYU010000122.1 GCA_030042855.1 Thermoplasmata archaeon | reverse complement strand
GTCCGTGGGACTCGCGGCAGGTGAAGCAACGCCCGTCCGCCCCCGAGAGGAACGCGATCCCGAGGCAGTCCCGGCACATCGGCTGGCCGCATTGAGGACAGTCGACCCAGGAGCGGAATCCGGCCACCCGGCGCGCGCACATCGCGCAGACCGCCTCGTGGGAGTAGCGCCGGGAAGCGCGCGCTCGGGCCGCGTCGGGCTTCTTCGGGGTCGGGCTCCCGCCGCCGCGCAGGTGCGGCGGGGTCGGGTTGATCGCTTCGAGGTAGACCTGATGGTCGATCGAGTCGAGCGTGGGCAAGAGGTCCCGCGGGCCCGGGACGAACGGCCCGGACTCGCCGAGGGCCGCGACCGCGGCTCCGTCGAGCTCCCAGACGGGTGGGGCGGAAGGGACCGGCGACGCCGGCGCCCGGGGGACCGCCGGCAGGGAAGGGGAGGGAGCGGGTTCGACCGGGGCGAGAGGGGGGACCGCCGGCGCGACGACCGGTGCGATCGTGGAGGGCGGACTCGGCGTGTTGAACGCGATCGCGTCGAACCCGGCGTCGGTCGGGAAGAGCGCTTCGAGCTCGAGCTCGGTGAACGGCTGGGTCCGCGTGGGCGGCGAGGGGCGGACCGCAACGGCCGCGGGCGGGACCCGATCCGTTCCGTCCGCCGGCGCGGACGCGTCGGCCTCGTGCCGGTCCGGTGCGAGGAAGACGAGCCCTTCGTTCCGGCTCGCGAACGGGGCGATCGCGCCCGATCGCGCCGGGAAGAACCACCCTTCGGCGACCGGAGGGGCGAGGTCGACGCCGAGCGGTCGGGTCCTCGGCGTGGTCCACTGGTGCCAGAGGTCCTCGCTCGAGCGCAGGGCCGCGGAGACGGCCGCCCGCCCGAGGCCGCTGTGGGGCCGGTGCGCGAGGGCCGGCGTGGGCGCGACCGGAGGGCTGGGCGGGGACGGATCGGAGGGCGGACGGCTCGGCAGGGCGCGCGCGACCGGTGGGGAGGTGCCGGAGGGCGTCTTCCGAGCCGGCACGGTCTCCTGCCAGGCGAGATAGCCGAAGGAGGCGAGCAGGGCGCCGAGGCCTGCGGCGAGGAGCGTCCAGTACATCGCGGGGCCGGTCCCCTTCCAGTCGCCGAGCAGCACGAGCGAGCCGAGCGTGACGGCGCAGCTCCCCACGACGGGGAGCACGTACCGATGGGAGAAATGCGTCACCCGATGCGGGGTGGAGCGCCGTCCGGGGACGTTCGCGGTCGAGGATGGCTCCTGCACGAGAGATCGAGTAAGCTCCGGAGTTCAGGGGATTAATCTATCGAGACACGGGAATCGGGTCCGTGGGAAGATCGACGGACGAGCCCCGCGCGCCCGCCCGGGAGCCCGCGGAGGGCCCGCATCTTACCGGGGCCCTCGGCGGTGGTTCGGAGATTCCGGGGGCGAGGGCCTTAACCCGGGGCCGTCGTTCCCCGGGCGAGGGTTCCATGGTGGTGAAGACGATCGTCCACTTCGAGATCCCGGCGACGGATGTCGAGAAGCTCGCCGACTTCTACCGACGCGTGTTCGGTTGGGAGATCGAGAAGGGGGAGATTCCCGGCATCGAGTACTGGCTCATCTCGACCGGCCCCCGAGGGGAGAGCGTCGGCGGCGGCCTGTACCGCCGGATGGGACCCACGGACCGACCCCGGAACTTCGTGATGGTCGACGCGATCGACGCGGCGATCCGAGCGTTCACGGACGCGGGCGGGACCGAGGCCGTCGGCAAGATGGAAGTGCCGGGCATGGGCTGGAGCTACGTCGGCGCCGATCCCGAAGGGAACCTGATCGGGCTCTTCCAGCCGACCTCCCCTCCACCGGCTCCTCGCCGCCGCGGTCGCGCCCGGCCGTCCCCGACGGAGTGACCCGACCCGTCTCGCGCACGCCGCGCGCGGTCGGACGAGGCGCCGCAGGGCGGCCCGGGGGTCCGGCGGCTTCCTGTGACGCGGAAGAACTATACCCCGAACGAAACCAGAATCTCGCGCGCCGAGCGACTCCGCGTCCAACCGGAGCCCCGGCGGCAGGCGACGAGAGCGTGGGGATCGAGGACGTCAAGATCCGGGATCTGAGCCGGGGTGCCGGCGCGTGGACCCCTCCGATCAGCGCGATGGGCGGCCCACCGGCGCACCAGCTCTACTCCGATCTCGTGGCGTTCGCCGGACTGCAGCTCTACCGCGACACCCGCTCGCGCCCGTGGATCGCCCTGCGCGACGGCGCGCAGCGTCGCGCGTTCCTCGCTCCGAGCGTCGAGCTCCGGAGCGCGCTCGACCGGTTCCGCATGCGGCGGAACCTGCGGCCGCTCACCGAGACGACGATCGACGAGTTCGTCCGGATCGTCGAAGCGCGCATCTCCGATCCCGACGTCGCGATCCCGATCCTCCGCTCCCCCATGGCCGAGCCGGGACCCGACGTGCCGGGCTCGGTCGAGGCACCGGACCCCGACGCGGCGCCGGGGGATCGGTTCCGCGAGCTCGACGAGGACATCGACTCCGCGCTGCGCGACCTCGACCGCCTCGAGCATCACGCGGACCGGACCGACGCCGGCCCCGCCCCGGGGCCATCGGTCCAGGATGCCATCGAGACGATCGACCCCTCGATCTCGGGCGCCCGCGCCCTCCCGGCGGTCCAGAACCCCGAGCTCGAGCGGTATGTCCGGGTGCTCGGCCGGCTGGTCGAGAGCGGCGGATGGCTCGGGACGACCCAGGAACTGTCGCGCCTCACCCGGGACGACCCGATCACGCTGTTCGATTCGCTCATGCGCTTCCGCTCGGGCCTCGCCCACCGCAACATCCTGATCGCGAACATCGAGGTCGAGGGCGCGTATCGCTGGCTCGCGGTCGACCGCAGCCGTCTGCGCGGAGTGATGAGCGACGCGGCCACCGGGGCGCTCGAGCTCCCGGCCGAGTAGGGGCCGCTCCCGAGCGCGGAGAAGTCGGGCGCGGGCCCGAGGTTCGGGCCTCGGGCGGAACGAAGGGGTTCCCCCGGAGGAGGAAGCGTCCTCGGCCCGGGGGCCGGCGCCCTCAGATCGCGATCAGCCCTTCGTCGCTCCCGGGCAGGGCCCCGGTCGTCCCGATCCAGGTCAGCGCGCCGTCCGCGGCGACCTCGTACGCCTCGATCGCCCCGCCGGCCGAGTCGTGGACGTAGAGGAGCTGGCCGTTCCCGACGAGCGCGAGGTCCGTGGGCGCGGCCCCCGTGACCGCGGCGACCGACTGGAGCAGCGCGAGGTGCCCGTTGGCGGCCACCGCGTAGCTCGAGATCGAGTCGCTGTCCGCGTTCGTCGTGTACGCGATCGCCCCGTTCGGGGTCACGACGACCCAGCAGGGGGCGGTCTCGAGGTCCGCGACCGACCCACTGATCACCTGGAAGTAGCCGTGCGCGTGCACCCGGTACGACGAGAGGCTCCCGGAGGCGGCCTCGCTGACCACCAGCTGGCCGCGCGGGGTGAACGCGAAACCGTACGGGGTCGATCCGTTCGAAGCGGAGAAGGTCCCCGGCCGCGCGATCCCGCGCGCGTTGACGTCGTACACGTCGATGAGGTTCGTCGACTTTTCGGTCACCGCGAGCAGCGTGCCCGTCGGCCCGAAGGAGATCTCCGCCGCGCCCGTCGCGCCGCTCGTGCTCAGCGCCTGGGTCGAGCCGGCGAGCGGCGCGAGCTGCCCGGAGCTCGACAGCGTGAAGCCGGCGATGTTCCCGGCACTGATCGCGTCCCCGACGTTCAACACGTAGACCGTGTTCCCGAAGATCGTGAGGCTGACCGGCAGCACTCCGCCCGACGCCACGACGTCGGCGAGCCGGAGCGACGGTCGCCCCCCCGCGTCCGCCACGCGCAGCACCGAGATCTGGTCGCTGCCCGCGTCGACCGCGAGCAGCCATCGGCCGTTCCCCGAGATCGCGAGGCTCCCCTGGTCAGCGAGGCTCGCCCCGGTGCCGCTCCCGCCGGTCGAGAAGTTCCCGACCCAGGTGAGGTCCCCATTGCCGGCCCTCGCATACGTCACGATCTCGTTCCCCGACAGCGCGTTCGTCATCGTGAAGACGGCGCCGGCGTCGCCCGATCCCCGCGCGCTCGGCGCGAGGGACGCGGCGAAGCTCGGCCCGGCGATCACGATGAGAGTCAGCGCCGCTCCCACCGCGGCGATCTCCAACGCCCTCATCGCCCGCGGCTACCCGATCG
>JASHYU010000121.1 GCA_030042855.1 Thermoplasmata archaeon | reverse complement strand
GACGCAGCGCAAGTTCGAGGACGTTGCCCCGCCCGCGGCGCCGGAGCTCGAGCCGCGACGCGAGCCCAGCGGACCGACGGAAGCGAGTCCCGGCCCCGCACGCCCACCGATCCGACGCGAACCCTCCGACCTCGAGCTGCGCGAGCGCCAGCTGAAGTGGCTCCGCGAGCGCGAACGCGTCCGCTGACGATCCGCGGCCCCCACCGTCCGGAGTCCTTCAATACCTGACGTCCCTCCTTGGCCCGTGGCCGCGCCGTCGACCCTTTCGCTCGTCCTCGACGCGCTCCTTCCAGCCGACACGCCGGCGGACGGCGGGCCGGCGTATCCGTCCGCGTCCTCGGCCGGCATCGACCGCGAGATCGAGACGCGGATCGGGCATCTGCCGGCGGGCGAGCGGGCCGAGCTCGCCCGCCTGCTCCGCGCCGTCGACAGCCGCGGGGCGAACCTATGGCTGTCCGGTCGACCGATCCGCTTCCGGAACCTTTCCCCGGCTTCACGGGAGGCGTTCCTGCGGTCCTGGGCGGTTAGCCGGAGAGCGGTGAAGCGGCGGGGGTTCCAGGCGGTCAAGCGGCTCGGGGCCGGGGTGTACTACGCGCGCGCGCTCGCGGACGGCCACCATCCGCTCTGGACGAGGATCCACTACGCGCCCCCGCCCCCGCCCGATCCGGCCCCCGATCCGTTCGCCGATCTGGCCCCCGTTCGGCCCCCGGACGAGCGCGAGACGGCCGCGGACGTCTGCGTGATCGGTTCCGGCGCGGGGGGATCGGTGATCGCCGCGCGCTTGGCCACGGCGGGGTACCGCACGGTCGTCCTCGAGGCCGGGGCGTGGATCCCGGGCCAGGCCTACCCCCGCGAGGAAGGGGCGGCGCTCGATCAGCTGTTCCTCGGCGGAGCGACGGTGACGAACTCCGACCACTCGATCGCGATCCTCGCCGGGGCGACGGTCGGCGGCGGCACGGCGATCAACTGGATGTCCTGCCTCCCCCCGCGCGGCGAAGCGCGTCGCGAATGGGCGAGCGTGGGAGCGATGGCGGGGGTCGACGGGCCCGAGTTCGATCGGTGCTTCGCGCGCGTCGTCGACCGTCTGCGCGTCTCGACCGCGGAGAGCGACGTGAACCCGTCGAACGACACGCTGCGGCGCGGCTGCGTCGCCCTCGGCTATCGGGAGGGGACGGACTGGGCGATCATCCCGCGCAATGCGGTCGGGTGTCGATCCCGGTGCGGCTTCTGCACGTTCGGCTGTCCGTACGGGGCCCGGCAGTCGACGCTGACGACCTACCTCGCCGACGCGCTCCACCACGGCGCGCGGGTGTACCCGAACACGCGCGCCACCTCGGTCGAGGTGGAGCACGGGCGGGTCCGGGGGGTGGTGGCCGTCGTCGCGACCTCCTCCGGGAACCACGGCTTCCGGGTCCGGTGCCCGACGGTCGTGGTCGCCGCGGGCGCGCTGGCGACCCCGGTGATCCTCCTGCGGTCCGGAGTCCGGCACGAGGGCGTGGGCCGGGGACTTCGGCTCGACCCCACCGTCGCGCTCGCCGCCGAGTTCTCCCATCCGATCCGGACGTGGGACGGGCCGCACCAAACGATCCGGGTCTACCGGTTCCAGTCGAGCGACGCGGACGCGCACGGCCCGTGGATCGAGGTCGCTCCCACGCACCCCGGCCTCGCCGCGGTCGCCGTCCCGTGGGACGGGGCGGCGGTCTTCCGACGGCGCCTCGAGCGGATCGAACGCGTCGCGACCCCGATCGCCCTGGTGCGGGACGTGGGGGAAGGCCGGGTCCGTTCGGACCCGGACGGCCGGCCGATCATCGAGTACGAGCTCACGCCGCGGGACCGGGCGAATCTCGTCCGCGGGATGCGGGAGATGGCGCGGATCATGGTCGCGGCCGGCGCGATCCGTCTCACCTCGCTCCACACGCCCGCCGTCGAAGCGGGCGACGGAGCCCGCACCGTACCCCCCACCGAACTCGACCGTTGGCTCGCGGAGACGGAGGCACGGGGCGTCCGGGAGAACGCCATCGCCCTGTTCTCGGCGCACCCGATGGGATCGGCGCGGGCGGGGCCGGATCCCCGCACCTCCGCCGCGCGCCCGACCGGCGAGGTGCACGGCGTCGAGGGCCTCTGGATCGGCGACGGAAGCCTCCTTCCGACGGCCCCGGGCGTGAACCCGATGATGTCGATCCTCGCGCTGGCCGAGCGGACCGCCGATCAGCTGATCGCCCGGCTCGGAGGTCGAACGGCGCCGGTCCCTCGACCCGTCTAGGGGACCCAGAACTCGAGGCGACGCCCCGCGATGTCGAGAACGGAGGCGCTCACGCGACCGTGAACTTCACGGTGATGGTGTGAGCGCCGCCGTCGATCTTGTACGAGCCTGAGCCGGGGCTCGGGCCCGAGTATCCGGCGACCGAGTCGACCGTATAGCGGTACGACCCGTTGCCGAGATAGCAGTCGATACGTTCCGACGTCGAGAGATGGTCGAACCCGTTCGTGGTGACCGCCCAGCTCGTGCCCGCGGCGAGCCCGGTCTCGCGGAAGGTGACCTTGTAGAAGCTGACCTCGACGGTGATCGCGTGGCCCGCGACGGTGAACGAACCCGCCGCACTTCCGTTCCCCGGCACGCCGGCCGTGAACGCGAACGTACCGTTGCCTTTGGAGACGACGACCTTGTTCGAGGTCGAGTTCTCGGTCACGCCGCCGATCGTGACGTTCCACGCGGTCCCCGACGGCAGGCCCTTCTCCTTCACCGTGACCGAGTAGCCGTAACCGAACGTCACGTTGACCTCGGCCGGCCGTCCGCTGACGCTGAACTCCCCGGAACCGTTCGTCACGACGGCGTAGCCCTTCGGCGGCGCGATCGAGTACGCCCAGGTTCCGTTGGTCCGGTCCTGGACCTCCGAGGTCGCGTTCGTCGTCACGGTGTCGTGGCTGAGCGTGACCTTCCACGAGCCGTGGGGCGGGCCGCCGGTTGCGCGGAACGTGATCGGGTACGCGAGCGAGCGCCACGCGCCGCTCGAGAACGTCCACAGGTCATCCCGGAGCGGTGAGTTCGCCACCGTTCCTCCGAGTCCGCTGAACATCACGGCGGCGCCGGTGTCGGGGTCCGTCGCGATCGCGCCTCCGAACCTCGCGGAAGGGGCGCCGGCGGTCCGCGTGATGTTCGACCAGGAAGTGCCTTCGAACGCCCACGTCGCGTCCGGGGTCGCGTTGACGGACTTGTAGCCGTTCGCCTGACCTCCGAAGTCGATCAGCCCCGGCCCGGTCGAGGTCGCGAGGCCGACCATCATGGACCAGATCGAACCGGGCGGCGCGGCCGACGGATTGTCCGCCACTTCCGTCCAGGTGTTCGACGTCAGGCTACCGGTCAGTTCCCACGTGTCGTGCAGGTGGGGGCACAGCGACTCGGGGCACGAGTCGTTCGCGGTGGAGGTGCCGTTCTCCGCCCCGCCGTAGAGGACGAACGGTCCGCCGGTCGAATTGTACGCCATTGACGCTCCGAACCGGGCGGGCGGGGAGACGCGGGGATGCAGCTGGACCCATTCGAACGAGCTCGTCCCGGAACCCTTCACGAACGCCCAGGTCTCGTTCGTGTCGTCGAGGAGCCAGACCGCGCCGCCGTCGTACGCGACGCTGTACGTCGCGTTCGCCCCCCCGAAGAGGATGATCGCGCCGCCGTCGAACGCCGGGTCGTACGCGCAGCCCGGGTACTTCACGGCGGGCGGCGCGCCCACGGTGCTCGTTACGTTCGTCCACGCGCCAGCCGCGAACGTCCAGGTGTCGTTCAGCGTGCTGCGGGCGAACTCAACCCCGCCGGTTCCTCCGC
>JASHYU010000120.1 GCA_030042855.1 Thermoplasmata archaeon | reverse complement strand
GGGCTCGAGAGCTTCGTCGCGAAGGCGCTCGCGCGCCGGCCGTTCGTCCGCGGCGACGTCTTCGTGATCCCCGGGGTGTTCCTGATGGGCGGGTCGCTCCCGTTCATGGTCGTCGCGACCCAGCCGAAGGGGATCATCCAGGTCGCGCCGTCGACGCTGATCACGATCAAGGAGGAGACGGTCAGCGAGACCGAGGTCGCCGCCCCGCGCATCTCGTACGAGGACATCGGCGGCCTCAAGGAGAAGCTCGGTCGCGTGCGCGAGATGATCGAGCTTCCGCTGAAGCATCCCGAACTGTTCGACCGGCTCGCGATCACCCCGCCGAAAGGCGTGCTGCTCTACGGGCCGCCCGGGACGGGGAAGACGCTGATCGCGAAGGCGGTCGCGAACGAGGCGGGCGCGCACTTCATCGGCATCCAGGGCCCCGAGATCATCTCGAAGTACTACGGGGAGAGCGAGAAGGAGCTCCGGGAGAAGTTCGAGGAGGCCGAGAAGAACGCCCCGAGCGTGATCTTCATCGACGAGCTCGACTCGATCGCCCCCCGACGCGACGAGGTCGTCGGCGAGGTCGAGCGCCGGGTCGTCGCGCAGCTGCTCACGCTCATGGACGGGCTCTCGGGCCGCGGGAACGTCATCGTGATCGCGGCGACGAACCGGGAGGAGGCGATCGACCCGGCGCTCCGCCGCCCCGGACGCTTCGACCGGGAGATCGAGATCGGCGTGCCGACCCAGGAAGGGCGGCTCGAGATCCTCCAGATCCACACCCGGGGGATGCCGATCGACGGGAGCGAGCGGGACCGGGAGCGGATCCTGCGCGAGCTCGCGGCCCAGAGCCACGGGTTCGTCGGGGCGGACCTCTCCTCGGTGGCGCGCGAAGCGGCGATGCGCGCGCTCCGCCGCTACCTGCCCGAGATCGATTTCGACCAGCCGATCCCGCTCTCGCTGCTCGAGCGGATGAAGGTCACCGAGACCGACTTCCGCGAGGCGCTGAAGCAGATCGAGCCGTCGAGCCTGCGCGACGTCGCGATCGAGGTGCCGACGACGCGCTGGGACGAGGTGGGAGGCGTCGAGCGCGTGCGACGGATCCTCGAGGAATCCGTCGAGCTTCCGTTCAAGAACCCGCAGGTCTACCGCCACATCGGGATCGAGCCCCCGCGCGGGATCCTCCTCTACGGGCCGCCCGGCGTCGGCAAGACGCTGCTCGCGAAGGCCGCCGCGACCGAGAGCGCGGCGAACTTCATCTCGGTCAAGGGACCCGAGGTGATGAGCAAGTGGGTCGGGGAGAGCGAGAAGGCGATCCGGGTGATCTTCAAGAAGGCCCGGCAGGCCTCCCCGTCGATCGTCTTCATCGACGAGATCGACTCCATCGCCCCGCGGCGGGGTCTCCAGACGTCGAGCGGCGTCACCGAACGGATCGTGAACCAGCTCCTCACGTCGATCGATGGGCTCGAGAGCCTCGAGCGCGTGCTGGTGATCGCCGCGACGAACCGCCCCGACATCGTCGACGAGGCGCTCCTCAGGACCGGCCGGTTCGACCGCCTCCTCTACGTCGAGCCGCCGAACATGGCCGGCCGCCTCGAGATCCTCACCGTGCACACCCGGAAGATGCCGCTCGCGGACGACGTCGACCTCGAGAACCTCGC
This sequence comes from Thermoplasmata archaeon, assembly GCA_030042855.1. The sequence goes on along the minus strand of JASHYU010000120.1, from coordinate 2,008 downwards.
CGTCCGGACGGAGGGGTACGTCGGCAGCGACCTCGCCGCGCTCTGTCGCGAGGCCGGGCTCACCGCGATCCGGGAGAACCTGAAGGCGAACCGCGTCACCCGCGCCCATTTCGAGGCGGCGATGAAGCAGGTCCACGCGTCGTGCGATCCGGAGTCCCTCAAGTTCTACGAAGAGTTCGAAAAGCGGCTCGCGGGCGAGCGGATTTCTCGGCGGCGGGAAGAGCCGGTCGAGGCGATCTACCGCTAGCGAAACGCACCGGCCGGTGGCCCCCGAGTTTTCTCCCGGGCAAGCTATAAGTAGTGAGCCCAAGTTCGGCGCCGCGCCCCCGATAGAGGGGCGCGACGAACGGGAGACGTGAAATCGTTGGTGAGCCACCTGGGCCGCATCGGACTGCTGGCCCTGGTCGTGGTCGTTCTCGCCTCGGCGTTGACGACCCTGCCGGGAGCCCAAGCATCCTCGCCGAGCTATACCCTGAGCGGATATGTCGTCCCGCCGGCCGGTTCCGACTGGTCCGGTGTCCAGGTCGACCTGATCTCTCAGGCCACCGGCGCGGTCTACACGACGACCACCAGCGAAGGGGCGTTCTCGTTCACGTACGCGAGCACGGGGAATGTCCTCGCGCCGGGGTACTGGGGTCTCTGGGTGCCGGCGCAGGGCAACATCACCGGCCCGTACAACCGGATCAGCTCCTGCACGTCGACGCACCCGTGCGCGGTCCTCCCCGCGTCGCAGACGCCGGTCTTCAGCTTCTACAGCGCGGCGAACCTGACGGTCGGATCGGCCTCCCAGGTCACGCCCACGCTGATCGCGACCGTCGCGACCTACTCCTCGACGGTCTCGGGATATGTGAACATCCAGACGAGCTCGGGCACGCGGGTGCTCCCGGGCACGCCGGTCCAGGTGCTGGACCCGCAGTACGCCGGCCTCGTCCTCTTCAACACGACGAGCAACTGGACGACCGGCGCCTACTCGGTGAAGTCCCCCGCGATCAGCGTCGTCCTCCAGGCGACCGACCCGAACACGCCGAACTACGTCGGCACCACGAACGTGACGCTCTCCGGCGGACCGTACACCCTGAACGTGACGATCCAGAGCTACGTCGTGTACGGCCAGATGCAGAACCCCTCGGGCGCACCGGTCGGGGTGCTGGGGAACGTCACCCTGTTCGACCCGTCGACCGGATACCTGTACACCCAGCCGGTCGGCCCGACCGGCCGGTACATCATCGGCACGTACGGCAAGGACTTCGGGAGCGGGACCGGCACGTTCGATCTGTTCCTCTCCGCCCAGAACTACACGACGGTCGAGTACACGTTCAACACGGCGGGTTCCACGACGCCGGTGAACTACAACGTTCGCATGGCGAAGGTGACTCCGGCCGAGCGGGGGAACTACAACACGACGGTCGACCTCACGCGGTTCAACAACGCGACCGGGACGGGCGTCCTCTGGGTGAACTCGACCGCGAGCCTGGGCTCGAACGCGGTCGTGTCGAACCTCCCGAACCAGACGGTGTCCATGCTCTGGGCCCAGCTCGCGCTCGACTACAACCACACGACGACGCTGCCCGCGTCGCTCCTGAGCTCGTTCTATAGTTACGTCAACTCGAGCGGCCCGGTCCTCCCGGCCGCCCAGGCGTGGGCGAGCATCAACTCCACGGGGTTTATCGGTCCGACGTCCTCCCAGAACTACTCGAGCCTGTCCTCCGCCTGCACCAGCGGGACGTGCGGGCCCAGCACCTCGGGCGGGATCTCGATCGGCTGGTCGAACAACTACACCCTCAACGGGACGGTGCGGGTGAACAGCTCGCTCTACTCGGTCGCCTTCAACTTCCGGCACCCCTCGAGCTCGGCGGACATCTACAACTACACGGTGGTCCTGCCGAAGGGCTACGTGCTGAAGGCGGGCACCTCGGCCCCCGCCGACAGCTCGCTCTATGCCCTCGGGGTCAACGGGACGTGGAGCAAGTTCTCGCTGACGAGCTGGTACGACCCATCGAACCCGTTC
>JASHYU010000119.1 GCA_030042855.1 Thermoplasmata archaeon | reverse complement strand
CATCGCGACGAGCGCCCGCTGCTGCTGGCCGCCCGAGAGCCGGAGCGCGGGCGTGTCGGCGAACGGCCCGAGCCCCATCGCCTCGACGAGCTCGGCGGTCCGCGCCTCCGTCGTCTCCCGGCCGACGCCCCGGACCCGGAGGTACTCGCGGAGGTGCTCGCGCGGCGTGAGGTGGTAGAACAGCTTCCCTTCCTGCGGGACGAGGCCGATCTGCCCGCGGACCGCCCGTGCCTCGTGCACGACGTCCCGGCCGAACAGCCGGACCTCTCCGGCCGTGGGCAGGAGGAGGGTCGACGCGATCTTGATGAACGTGGTCTTCCCCGCCCCGTTGCGCCCCAGAAAGGCGAAGAGCTGCCCGGCGGGGATCTCGAGGTCCAGGCCGTCGAGCGCGCGCGTCGACTGACCGTGCCGCGCGTAGACCTTCGTGAGCGCGTGCGCCTCGAGGGCCGGCATGGAGGCGCGGGAAGGCTTCGGGTCGAAAAGGTTGGCGTCGGACTCGGGGTCGGTCGGGTCCCGTCGCGCGCCGACTCCCGAGCCCTGCGCCGAAGCTCTCGGTCCCACGACGTGCTCGAACTCCGAGACCGACCCACCCCCCCGCCCTCGGTCGGGAGGGAACTGGCCGAGGGCCGGGCGATCGGACCCGGGACGAGGATCCGGCCCCTTGTTCGGTCGACTCGGTAGGTACCTGTAGCTCGGTCGCTCCCCCACGGAAACCCGGAATCGCTCTCGAAAGTATGGGGCCGAGGCTAATCCCACCGAACCAGGATTCCGTGCTGTCGGCCGAACGCGGGCGGCGCCGCCCCACGAGGCCGGCAAGTCACCGGGGGAGGGCGGGTTACCGTGCTCGAAGGGCGGAGGGTCGGACGGCATGCGCCGCGCGGCCTCCGATCGTCTCGCAGTGTTCCGACGGGGTGGGTCGTAGCCGTCGTTCTGCTGACCATCGCCGGCGGATTGGGGATGGGCGTCGTGCTCCCTGGGTGGACCGGGTCCGGTCCACGGTCCTCCGGTGAGCGGATCGATGTTGACCTACCCTCCGAAGCGGCCGCGGGCACGGACGTCGGCAAGGTCGTCGACACGCTGGTCCTTTCCAACAACACCGAGATCGCCGGGAACTATCGGCCGTTGACCGGAGGGGAGCCGATCTCGGTCGCCTACGATCCGATCGACCGGGACCTGTTCGTCCTCAACTACCTGCCGGGAACCGTGTCGGTGGTCAACACCTCCACCGATTCGGTGGTCCACACCGTGTACCTGGGGCCGCTCCTATCGAACCTCCCCCAGAACATCACCTTCGACCCCGTGACGGGCGACGCGTACGTGACGACCAATTCGGTCTCGGGCAACGGATCGGTGCTCGCGATCAACGGTACGACCGACCGAGTGACCGCGACGATTCCGTTTCCTCCTAGCAACGTCCCTTCGGGGGCCGCCTACGACTCGAAGAACCGGGACCTGTACGTGTCCCTGGCCAACACGACGCCCACCTTCTGGACGTACAGCCTCGCGGTGATCTCCCCCGCCTCGGATCGCATCGTGGGCTTCGTGCCGGAGGCGGGGGGCTACGAGGCCGCGATCGCATTCGACCCGGCCAACGGTGACCTCTACGTGCTGGACTCGACGAACAATGTCGTCGAGGTCGTTCGGGGGAGCACGAACCAACTGATCGAGAACATCAGCGTCAACTGCGGCGCGGAGGACGGAGGCGGTGCGATCGGATACGACCCCGCGAACCACGACGTGTATGCGGTCAGCTACCAGAACGACGAAGTGTGTGTCCTCGACACCGCGAACAACTCGGTCATCGCCACCGTGCCCCTCCCCCTGCCCTCCAATGGCCTGAACTACGCGGACCTCAGTTCGATCGGGGTCGATCCCGCCAAGGACCTGGTCTACATTCCGGACGGGTCCGCGAACCAGGTAGCGGTCGTCAACGGATCCACCAACGAGGTCGTGGGATCGATCCCGTCGGGCTCCGGGCCGAGCGCCGCGGCCTACGACGCGCACGCCTCGAAGCTGTTCGTCGCGAACGCCGGGTCGTCGAACCTGACGGTGTGGAACCCGGCGAAGAATTCGACCGCTCCCTCCGTGACCCTGGGGGTGCTGCCGACCGTGGCCTCGGTCGACCCGGCGACCGGTACGATCTTCCTCGGGGCCGAGGCCAGCTCGAATTTCCTTGTGATCAATGCATCGATCACCTCGATCGTCGGGCGGACGACGCTGCCGGGGGGAGTCTTGGATTCCGTGTACGACCCCGGGTCCGGCCGCCTCTACGTGCTCCAGGAGAACCCGTTGACGCTGAACGGGACGCTGCTCGGAGTGAACCCGAGCACGCTCTCGACCAAATCCATCGCCGAGCTCGGCAGCGAACCCCAGGCCGTGGCCCTGGACACGGCGAACGGGGACCTCTACGTCTCCAACTTCGGCTCGGACAACGTCAGCGTCGTGAGCGGCGCCTCGGGGCGTACGATCTCGTCGATCCCGCTCCCGCCGTGCTGCTCCCAGGCATCCCTCCCCGCAGGGATCGCCTACGATCCCGTCACGGGGTTCGTGTACGTCGACGCTTACACGAACGGGGGCGCGCTCTACGAGATCCACCCGGCCGCGCGCGCGATCAAAGGCAATGCCACCTTGGATTTCTTCGCGGAACCGGGGGAGGTCTCCGTCGATCCCGTGAACGGCGACCTGTACGTCACCGGCCAGCCCAACGGGGGTCCGTTCCCCTCGGGGGTCCTGGGGGTCGTCAGCGGCAAGAACCTGACCCAGTTCGCGACCATTCCCGTCGGCGCGGGCCCGGGAATCGCGGCGTACGACCCCCTCACCGGCGACCTGTACGTGCCGTGCGAGTTCTCGAACAACGTCACGGTCGTCCACCTCGCGACCAACCGCGTGGTGGCGAACCTCTCGGTCGGGAACCTCCCGGGCGACGTCGTCTACGACAGCGTGACCCGGGAACTCTACGTCTTCAACCTCGGTTCCGGCACCGTCTCGGTCATCTCGACGTCGACCCAGGCTCCGCCGAAGTACTCGGTCGACCTCCACGAGACGGGACTGCCGTCCGGGACGGAGTGGTGGGTCAACCTCACGAACGGGCAGTCGTTCCGATCGACGAAGGCCGCGATCAAGATCTCCGAAGCGAACGGGTCGTACGCCTACTCGGTCGGTGCGGCGACCCCGGGCTACGCGGCGAAAGGCGGGTCGATCACGGTGTACGGCGCGAACCTGACGGTGACCGTCCGGTTCTCGGGAACCGCGTCCCCGGCGCTATCTCGAGGCACCGGACCCGAACGAGCGGGCCGGTCCGAGCCGTATCTCGAACGGAGCCGCGAGCCCTCCGCACTTCCCTAGCCGACCGGAACGGCCTCCGCTTCCGGCCGACGTCGGGTACCGGCCCCGTTCACGAGGTCGCGACGCTCTCGAACAGCGAGTCGAGGAGCCCGATCGGAGGGCAACCGAACCCGAGCAGCCGGTCGTGGAACGCGGCGAGGTCCCCGCCGAAGCGGAGGCCGAGGAACCGGTCCCGCGCCGTGAGGATCGCGAGCTTCCCCAGCGTGTAGCAGAAGTACTCCGGGTTGAAGGTGCCGCGGATCGCCTCGCGCTCGGCGGGCAGGCGCTCGAAGTGCCCCTCGCGCTGGAACAGCCCCGTCGCCTGCTCGACGGTCATCCCGCCGGTGTGGAGCCCGATCGCGGCGAGGAGCCGGCAGTCGCGCAGGAGCGCGTCGTGGATCTGGGCGACCTCCGCCGCGTGCGTCTCGTGTCCCAGGCCCTGCTCGATCGCGAGCTGCTCCGCGTAGTGCGCCCAGCCCTCGACGAACGACGGCGAGAGGTAGACCTTGCGGGCGAGCGAGCCGGACGATGCGCGGAAGTGGAGGAACTGGAGGTAGTGGCCGGGGAACACCTCGTGGATCGTGATGTTGCGCAGCATCGCGTAGTTGAGCGAGCGGAGCCACTCCTCCGCCTGCGTCGGGGTCCACGACGGGTCGACCGGGGTCACGTAGTAGATCCCCTCGGAGGAGGTCGTGTCGAACGGGCCGGGGGGATTCAGGCTGGCGGTCGAGAGCGCCCGGCCCCAGACCGGCGTCTCCTCGACGCGGCACACCGCCGGCTCGGGGATCGAGGCGAGGCGGTGCGCCGCGACGAAGCGGCGCGTCTCCTCGACGTAGCTGCGCGCGGTCGGAAGGAGCTCGCCGGTCGCCGGGTGCTGGCGGTTGAGGCGACCGAACAGGTCGTCGACCGCCGCGCGCTCCTCCCGCGCGATCTCGCCGAGGCGCGCCTGATTGCGCGCGAGGTCCGCCTGACCCGCGCGGCGGATCTCCTCGAAGGGAGCCTCGATGCCCTCCCGCACGAACAGCAGGCGCTGGAAGAGCGCGGGGCCGAGGGCGAAGTCCGGGGTCGCGCGCGGCAGTTCCTCCTCCCGCAGCCAGGCGAGGAAGGCGGTGATCGCCGGCTCGGCGCGCTCCCGGGCGCGCGCGACGGTCGGGCCGAGATGGGCCCGCTCGGCGAACGTCTGGGCCTCGGCGAGGTGCGCGGGCAGTCCCGCCCCCATCGCGAGCGCGAGGTCCACGAACGGCCGCGGGAGCGGCGCCGCGAGGCGCGCCCGGCCGTCCTCGAGGAGACGGGGGACCGCCTCGAGGATCCGGGCGACCGCCGCGACGCGCGGCTCGGCCGGAGCGTAGTCCCGCGCCAGGTACGGGGTCAGGGAGACGGCGCCGACGTACGCCATCGGGTTCCGGTCGAGCTCGTGGGACTCCCGAAGGTCGAAGAGCGGGCTCTCGAGCAGCAGGCGCAGGAGGAACGCGTCGACGCGTCGGTCGGCCGTCAGCGTCCCCGGATCGACGGCGCGCAGCTCGGTCAGGAGCCGGTCGGCGGCGATCGCCCAGCGCTCGGTCGCCGGGAACGACAGGTCCGGCATCCGGCCGTCGTACTCGTGGAGCCCGAGGCTGACCGCGTAGCTCGGTTGGAGCGAGAACAGGTGGTCGACGATGCGACGCTCGAGGCCGTCGAACGCGGTCGGTGGAGCGGTGGAGCTGCTCATTTGCGACCTTCGGGAGCCGGGGGGATTCAAAAGCTCACGCGGGGAGGCGCAGCGAACTCACTCGACCCAGCTCATCCGGCAGGTCGGGCAGTACCGCCCTTCGAGCGGGGTACCGCAGACGAAGCAGATCCCGAACGGTCCCCGCTCCGCCGAAGGCCGGGCGGACGGGGCCGGCGCCTTCTCCGGCAGGGGCGGGGGGATCGCAGGCGGAGGCGGGGACGGCGCGGGAGCGGGCGGCGGAGCCGTCGGCGCCGGCG
>JASHYU010000118.1 GCA_030042855.1 Thermoplasmata archaeon | reverse complement strand
CGACACGGTCGTGAAGCAGGGCGAGAAGGGGCTCGGCTTCTATCTCCTCCTGGACGGACACGTCGAGGTTCGGCGCAAGGGGCGGAAGCTGGCGACCCTCGGCCCGGGCCACTTCTTCGGCGAGATGGCGCTGTTCGACGACCAGCCGCGGTCGGCCGACGTGGTCGCGGTCGAGCCGACGCGCTGCCTGGTCCTCTCGAAGTGGGAGTTTTGGGGCGTCGCGATGGGCGAGCCCCGCATGCTGCGCGGGATGCTCGGCGAGATGGCCCGGCGCCTGAGCAACACGGACCAGGCGCTCTCGTAAGCGGGCACCGACGGTCCGGCCCCGGGTACGATTTCGACAGTTTTCCTCCTGATTTTCGACCGGTGCGCGTCCGGGGACGGGTTCCCGCAGGTCCCCCGTCGGCAGGCTTGAGTCGCCGGGCGCGTCTCCTTGACCGGAGACCCCCATGGCGGCGATGGGACCCGAAGCGGCATTGCTCAGCGCGCGACTGGCCGAGATCCGGGCGAGCGCCGGCCTCGATCTGCCGATCTGCGTCGAGGCGGCGGCCGCCGCGCGGCGTTCCCCGATCCCGGCGATCGGGTTCCCCTCCCGGGCACCCGGGTTCTGGGCGCGGCTCCACGGTCGAGTGGCCGGGGGTTCCCGTGCGCTCGCCGAGGGGAGGGCGACCGGAGTGCCCGGGGCCGCCATCCCGGTCCTTCGAATGGACGCCGGGGTCACCGCTCGCCCCGGCCCGTGCGCTCCGCTCGCCCTGCTGCCGGCGTGCCAACCGCCGCGGCGCTGAGCAGGGCGACGCGCGCCTCCCCCGACCCTGGCGGGAGCCTCCGGCGTACCGTCTCACCCGCAGGCTTTTCCGAGCCGCCCCCGTCCCCTCGACAACGAGCCCGTGGACGCGGTTGACTACGAGATCTATCGCCATCTCTCGCCCGACGGGCGGATCCGATTCTGGGCTTCGCGCCGGATCATCGATCCCCGCGTCTCGGCGCGGCAGATCGCGGAGGCGGTGGGGCTCAGCGAGGCGGGGGTCCGCCTGCGCCTCAAGAACCTGCGCGCGGAGGGCCTCCTTCGGGGGAGCGAGGTCACCCTTAACCCGTCCCTGTTCGGAGCGGCGATCGTCGTGGCGGACGTGCCGGTGCGCTCCCCCCGGGAATCCGAGCAACTCTTCCGGGACCTCGCGGTTGCGGACGGGATGGTGTTCGCGCGGGACCTCCTCGACGAAGAGGAGCGCAAGGTCCACGTGTACTACGTCGCGGACGCGCCGGCCGCGACCGCCCGGCGGACCTCGCTCGTGCGTCGCCTGTCACCCACGGGCGAGGTTCGGGGACCGACGCCGTACTGGATCCCCGCCGGACCGGACTCGCTCACCCGGCTCGACTGGCGCCTGCTCGCCGCGTTCCGGAGATTCCCGGACGGATCGTTGGGCCGGTTCGCGGCGGAGGCGAGGACGAGCGCGCGGACCGCGACCCGCCGGTTCAGCGTCCTCTTGGATGCGCACGCTTGCTGGTGGAGCCACAGTCCCGACTCCGAGGAGTGGCCGCTCGCGCTGCTCACGGTCTCGCTCGAGGAATCGGCGGACCCCGCCGCCGAGGCCGCCGAGGTGCGTCGGCAGACCGGGGGCTGGATGCCGGTGGCGGAGGATGGCCTCGGCCTCGACCCGGCCCGATCGGTCCGAACGATCGCCGGGCTCGTGCCGGTCGATCGCCCGGCGGCGCTGGAGCGGCTCGTCCGTCGCCTGCTGGAGCTCGACGGCGTGGCCAACGTCCGCCGAACGTTCGGGCTGGCCTCGGCCACGTACCCCCAGTGGATGGAGGAGCAACTGGGGGCCCGGCTCGCCGCGCGGGCGTGACGGGTCGATCTCGCGGCGGCGAACCGGGAGGCGAAGTCGGGTCCCATGGAGATTCGCGGCTTGTGCTGGCTCGGGACCCGAACGCCGGCGTTCGCGGAGACGGTAGCGTTCTTCGGATCGACGCTCGAGCTCCCGCTCGGGGCCGAACGTCCGGGATTCGCGCGCTTCGATTTTCCGGGCGGGGGCGCTCTGGAGGTCTTCGACACATCGGACCGAGACCACGCGCATTTCACGACGGGCCCCGTGGTCGGGTTCGAGGTCGGCGACTTCGACGCGGCGCGAATCGAGCTCGGGAACCGCGGGTACGAACTCGCGCGCGCCCCGGGGGGGTCGCCCGGAGGGTACCGGTGGCAGCACTTCCGGGGGCCCGAGGGGGTCATCTTCGAGATCGTGGACCGCCCCACCCGCCCTCGCCCCCGCCCTCCGACGGGGGACGTGCGGATCGCCCGCATCTCCTGGATGGGGATCTCGACCCCTCGGTACGACGAGTTCGTCGCGTTCTACCGTGACGCGCTGGGCCTCCCGGCGGTCGAGGCGACGCCCGACCTCATCGAGTGCGCGCTCCCCGACGGGAGCACGGTCGAGGCGTTCCGACGGAACGGCTCCATGGACCATGCCCACTTCCGCACGGGTCCGGTACCGGGCCTCGAGGTGGCTGACCTGGGGTCCGCGATCCGTCAGCTCGAGGAGCGCGGCGTGACGATCCTCGAGATGCGAACTCGGCCCTTCGGCGGTTGGGCGCATTTTCGGTCTCCGGACGGCCAGATCTACGAGCTGAAGCAATCGGCGCGGGACTGACCGACGCGGGGCCGAAGGTCTCCGCTCGGTACGGGCCGGCGCCGTCCCGGTCCCGCGGGCGGCCGCGGGGTCCATCCGTGCACCTCGATCCGCACGCGATCCCGGCGGAACGTGACCCCTTCGAGCTCGAGGCGGAGCCGCTGCTCGCGCCCGTCGTCCCCGCCCAGCGCGATGCGCCCCCCGGCCGCGACGACGCGATGCCACGGGAGACCCTCGGCCCGTTGCAGGGCCCAGACCGTCAATCGCGCCCCGCGCGGAATCCCGGCGGCCGCGGCGACCTCGCCGTACGTGATCACGCGCCCCCGGGGCACGCGCGCGATCACGGCCCGCAGTCGCCCCAGGATTTGGGAACGCGGCCTTCGGGGGCGTCGCGGCCGCGCGTTCAGGGGCGTCGCTCCCGCGATTCCCGGCGCGGTTCGACTTCGAACCGACGGGCGATCGACACCACGGCCCGACCTCTAGCGGTTGATCTCGACGAGCAGGACCCACGAATCCAGAATCGCGACCACGAACGAGACCAGGAACGCCGGAACGAGCAGGTAGTTCCCCTCGGTCCCCACGACGATCATCACGATCCCGGCGACGGGGTACAGTGCCGTCGCGACCGCGACGATGGCCGTCTCGCCGACGTGCCACCGACGATAGGGCTCCTTCACCCACTTCAGGCTGCGCGTGCTCAGGTGGAGGCCGAGGGCCAGGACCGCACCGCCGATCCCGACCACCTCGAAGCCGAGGAGCACCTGCGCCTGCCCGGGAACGAGGAGGACGGTCGAGATCAGGAGGATCGCGACGAGGAGCGTGAGCGCCTGCAGGGCGCGATCCGGCAGCGACGGTTCCGCGACGATCTTGGGCATGTTGATCGAGATCCCGACGAACAGGAGTCCGGCGAGCGCGGCCGAAGCGCCCACCTGGGCCTCGAAGAAGTCGTCCCAGACGGGCATGCGGATTCGAACCGGGTCGTCGCACGGGTATTTAGGCCCCTGCCCGCGGACTGGGGTCGCCTCGACCCGGTCCCGAACGGTCCTTGTACGGCCCCCGGTCGCTCCGTTCAGACGGTGGGGAAAGTACCACGGACCCCTGGAGATCCGTGCCGCTGAGAACACGGAACGTACCGGGAAGGTTCGAGGAGATCGTTCGTTGCGCGGCCGACGGATCGGGGCCCGTCGGGAGTCCGACCGTCGACAGGTTCCTGTTCGAGACCTCGGAACGGCGACGACCGGGACTACCGGTCCCACGACCGGGTGACCGCATCGAAGCACCGGATCCGGGTCCGCCCGGACCGGCAAATCCGCTCGCGCTACCGTCAGCAAACACGCTCGACGCCGCCGGTACTCTAAGAACCATGAGCGTGCATGGTCTCCTCGTGGGCCCCTCACCGCGGACCGGTCCGGAAGCGACCGGCTGGAACCCCATCGCGGACCCGGAGGGACGGTTCTCGTCGGGCATACCGGACTTCGATCGACTGCTGGGGGGCGGATTCCGACGCGGCAGCTTGGCGCTGTTCGAAACCGACGAGTCCGTGGGGCTCGAGGACCTGGACCTGCTGCTCTTCCCCGCGTACCTCAACGCACTGTACCAATCCCGGGGCATGGTGGCGATCCTGCCGGCTCGGGACTCGCCCCACGATTTTCGGGCGCGGTTGACCCGGTACCTCACCCGCCGACGCTTCGACAGCCGAGTGCGCATCTTCGACTACGTCGGGGAGGATCAGGGTCTCTCCTACGTCGTCACCGTGGGTAATCCGGACGCCGACCCGATTCGGCCCCGTCGGGATCCCAAGGAGAAGCAGCGTGCGATCGGGCAGGCGGTCGCCGCAGAGAAGGCGGCCCAGGGCGGGCGAGGGAGGCCGTTCCTGGAGGTCGTCGCGTTCGAGGTGTTCGAGACGCTCCTGGGCACCGAGGACGCGCTGAAGCTGTTCTACCGCGGGGTCAAGCGGACCCGGACCCTCGGGAATCTGGGCATCGGGATTCTCGGCCCGGGCCTCGGGTGCGCCGCCGGGGTCCGACGCATGGCCGACACCCAGTTCTCGCTCCGCCGGGACGACTTCGGCCTGCTCGTCCGGGGCGTGCGCCCCCAGTTCCCGAATCACGTCGTGATCCCGGACCCGGCGGCCGGGCTCCCGCACGCTTCGTTCGTTCCGCCTCCGGGACCCGCGTAAGCGGACCACGGCTGGGCGGCCCCCATCGCACACGGTGGCTCGATCGCGGGCACCGACCTTTCCGAGAGCGCCTCCGCGGAGAGGTTCGGAGCGAGGGACCGCACGAGCTCCGGTGCGGCGGTCACCGCCCAGGCCGGGGGGTCTCCGCGATCCTCGGCCCTCCCGCCCCAAGGGGCGAGCCCGCTACCGCGGTCGGGGAGTACGGCGCGCGGGGGATCTCCGGCGCAACGCTCGAGCGACCCGCCCATCCGCGGACGATCGGGGCGAGGTCGCCGAGGTCGCGAACGCTCTCGGATCGTGATCGGGCGCGTCCCCGTCACGGAGCCGAGCCCCGCGTCGGGTCGACTCGAGGACGAGGGGTCGCTGCTACTCCATGGGAGTGTGTTTTTCCGGCGAGCGGTAGCGCCGCGGGGGCTCCCATAGCTCGAACCGATTGCCCTCCGGATCGTAGGCCCACCCGAAGCGTCCGTA
>JASHYU010000117.1 GCA_030042855.1 Thermoplasmata archaeon | reverse complement strand
AGCCCGTCGCCGCCGTGGCCGCGCCGTCCCGGTCGCTCGCGCGGGAGGCCGCCCGCGCGGTGCGTGTCGCGGTCGAGCCGCTCCCGGTCGCGAACGACCTCGACGACCTGTTCCCCGAGTGGCCCGCCCAGAAGGTCGAGGACCCGTCGCGGGTCGCCGCGCACGTCCACGCACTCCGCGGGGACGTCGACGGGGCGTTCCGCGACAGTGCGACGGTCGTCTCGGAGACCTACCGGACGGCGAGCGTGCACCAGGTCGCGCTCGAGCCGCACGCGTGCGTCGCCGAGGTGGCGGGCGGCGTCTGGCGCGTGCGCACGTCCACCCAGAGCCCGTTCGGGGCGCGGGAGGACACCGCGTCGATCCTCGGGATCCCCGAGGCGTCGCTCGTCGTCGAGGGGACGTGGGTCGGGGGCGGTTTCGGCGGCAAGGGCGCGGCGTTCCTCGAACCGTACGCCCTCCTGCTCGCCCGGGCGGCGGGCCGGCCGGTCCGGCTCGCGCTCAGCTACGACGAGGAGTTCCGGCTCGGCCGGACGACGTTGCCCGCCGTCGTGCGGATGGAGACGGCGGTGCGCGCGGGCGAGATCACGGCGCGCCGCGTGCGGCTCCTGCTCGACGTCGGGACCTCCCTACCGGGCCGGGACTTCGCGACCGGCTACGCGATCGGGTTCCTCCTCGGACCGTACCGCGCGCCCGCCTTCGAGGTCGAGGGGTACGCCGTCCGCACGAACAAGCCCCCGTTCGGTCCGCACCGCGCCCCGTTCGCCCCGCAGGCCGCGTTCGTGGTCGAGTCGCACCTCGACACGGTCGCGCGGGCGGCCGGGATCGACCCGGCGACGTTCAAGGCGCGCCACCTGTGGCGCGAGGGGGACCGCACCCCGTTCGGCCAGCGCGTGCTCCCGTTCGGGCTCGCGAGCGCGTTCGAGAGCGCGCGAGCGCTCGCCGACCGGTGGCGGTCGGAGGCCCCGCCGGGCCGCGGCGTGGGGATCGGCCTCGGGTTCTGGTCGACGAGCACGGGAGCGGGCGGGGAGGCGAGGGTCGTCCTCTCCCCGACCGAGCTCGTGATCATCGAGGGCGAGCGGGAGATCGGCAGCGGGAGCGTCGTCGTCGGGCTCGCCCGGGTCGCGGCCCGGCGGAGCGGCCTCCCGGTGGAGCGCGTGCGCCTCGAGTACCGCGACTCCGCGGCGGCCCCGTTCGACGCCGGCGTCTTCGGCAGCCGCACGGTCGGCGCGCTCGGACGGGCGGTCGACGCCGCGATCGGGACCCTCCTCGCCCGGCTCGCGGAGCGCCTCGGGGACTCGGGTGCGGTGACGCTCGCGGTCCTCGACGGTGAGATCGTCGCGGTCCATGGATCGGGCCGCCGGCGCGTGGCCGAGCTCCTGACCCCCGCCGAGATCGCGGCGGGGGGGCTCGCGGCCGAAGGGAAGCACTACGGACGGCCGGGCGAGATCGACGAGCGCGTCGTCCTCGACGGCGCGTTCTACGCCTTCACCGACTTCACCGGCGCGGCCCACGTGGCCGAGGTCGAGGTCGACCTCGAGACCGGCTCGGTGCGCGTCCTCCGCTACGCGGCGTTCCACGACGCCGGGGTCGTCGTCGACCCGCCGAGCGCCCGCGCCCAGGTGGAGGGCGGAGTGGCGATGGGGCTCGGCGCCGCGCTCACCGAGGAGGCGATCTGGTCGGACGACGGCCGCCTCGAGAACGCGGGGCTCGTCGACTACCGCATCCCGACGCTCCGCGAGGTCCCGCCGATCGAGGTCCACTTCGTGGAAGGCTTCCCGGGCGCCGGACCGTTCGGGGCGAAGGGGCTCGGCGAACCGCCGATCATCCCGGTCCCGGCGACGATCGCCGCGGCGGTGCGCGCCGCCTCGGGCGCGCACGTCCGCGAGCTCCCCCTCGCCCCGGAGCGGGTGGCGCGAGAGCTTAAGTTCCGTTAACGTCCCCCCCTCCAATGGTCCTCCCCGTTTCCGAGGTCCGCGTTCTCGTCGATCAGTACCCCCGGACGCCCGTCCTCGCCACGATCGGCTCGCACTCGGCGCTGGACATCGCCGACGGCGCCGTGGCCGAGAGCTTCCCGAGCCTCGTCCTCGCCGAGGCGGGACGGGACGCGACGTACGCCCGCTACTTCCGGACGATCCGCAGCCCGGGCGGGCTCCGCCGCCGCGGCTGCGTCGACGAGGTCTGGACGCTCCCGAAGTTCGCCGACCTCGCGGCGAGCGCGACCCAGGACCGACTGCGCCGCCACGGCGCGCTCCTCGTGCCGAACCGCGCGCTCTCTTCCTACGTCCCGCTCGCGGCGATCGAGGACGAGCTCCGCGTCCCGATCGTGGGATCGCGCGCGATGCTGCGGATCGAGGAGCGGAGCGAGCGCGCGAACTACTACACGCTCCTTGAGGAGGCCGGGATCCGGATCCCGCGCCGGATCCCGGAGCCGGACGCGATCGACGCGCTCGTGATCGTGAAGCTCCCCCACGCGGTCCGTCGGCTCGAGCGCGGGTTCTTCACCGCCGCGAGCCCGCGGGAGTACCGGCGGAAGAGCGACCAGCTTATCGCCCAGGGCACGATCGCCCGGGACGATCTCGCGACCGCCCGGATCGAGGAGTACGTGATCGGTCCCGTGTTCAACTTCAACTTCTTCTTCTCGCCGCTCGCCCCGCGCGCCGAGGGGCTCGAGCTCCTCGGGGTCGACGAGCGGCGGGAGAGCAGCCTCGACGGCCTCGTGCGCCTGCCCGCGGCCCAGCAGCTCGAGCTCCCCGAGGCGTCGCGCCTCCCCGACTACACGGTCGTGGGGCACGGCACGCTCACGGTGCGGGAGTCGATCCTCGAGGAGGTGTTCCGGATCGGCGAGAAGTTCGTCGACGCGGCGCGGGCGCGCTATCCGCCCGGGATCCTCGGCCCGTTCTGCCTGCAGACGTGCCTCGACCGCGACGGCCGGCCGACCGTCTTCGACGTCGCGGCGCGCGTCGGGGGCGGCACGAACGTCCACCTCGGCCTCGGCCACCCGTACGGCAACGCGCTCTGGCGCGGCCCGATGAGCACGGGTCACCGGATCGCGCTCGAGGTCCGCCACGCGCTCGACACCGGCCGGCTGAAGGAGATCCTGACGTGAGCGCGGGACCGCCGCCGGGCCCGACCGAGCTGCGCCGCACGCCCCTCTACGAGTTCCACCGCCGCCACGGCGCGCACATGGTCCCGTTCGCCGGCTGGGAGATGCCCCTCTACTACTCGAGCATCCTCGCCGAGCACCGCGCGGTGCGGACCGACGTGGGGCTCTTCGACGTCTCGCACATGGGAATCCTCACCCTCGACGGGGGCCACGCGGCCGACCTCCTCGCGCGCCGGACGACCGCGAACGTGCCGCTCCTCGCCCCGGGCCAGGTGCGCTACACGTTCCTCCTCGAGTCGACCGGTGGGATCGTCGACGACCTCCTCGTGAGCCGCCTCGACCGGGGGGACGAGCTCGGACGATCGCACCTCGCGGTCCCGAACGCGGGCCGGGCCGACGAGATCGAGGAGATCCTCCGTCAGCACCGCGGGCCCGACACCGAGATCGCCCGGTGGAACGGGAAGGTCGCGCTCCTCGCGGTGCAGGGACCGCGCTCCCGCGCTCTCCTCGAGGGCCTCTTCGGCTGGTCGCTCGATCCGCTCGCGTTCTACCACGCCGCGTTCTTCCCGGCCGCCCCGGGCCCCGGCGCGGCGGCCGGCGCGCTCGGGCGGCCGTTCCCCGCCGCACTCGCCGAGACGACGCTGGTCAGCCGGACGGGCTACACCGGCGAGCTCGGCTACGAGCTCTTCGTCCCGGCCGAGTCGGCCGACGACCTCGCCGAGCGGCTCGTGGCGGGCGGGGCGACCCCGGTGGGGCTCGGCGCCCGGGACTCGCTGCGCCTCGAGAAGGGCTACCTCCTCTCGGGCCAGGAGTTCCACCGCGACCATACGCCGATCGAAGCCGGCCAGGACCGGTTCGTCGACTTCGCGCACGAGTTCGTCGGGCGCCCTCCGCTCGAGAAGCAGCGCGCGGAGGGGCCGACGGTGCGCCTCGCGGGGATCGCGGTCGACGCGGAAGGCGCGATCCCCCGCCACGGGACCCCGGTCCGCGCGCACGGCGCGGACGTCACGACGGCGACGAGCGGGGGGATCTCGCCAACGCTCGGGCGCGGCATCGCGCTCGCCTACCTCCCGCCGAGCCTCACCGCCCCCGGGACGGCGGTCGCCCTCGAGATCCGCGGCCGGGAGGTCCCGGCCCGGGTCGTGCCCCTGCCGTTCGTCCCGGCGAAGCGAGGGTAGCGTTATTACTCGCGGCCTCCCTTCTCACCCGCCGAGGCGATGGCAACCGGGGTCGGGGACAGCCGAACGTTCCTCGGCCGGATGGAGGCGGTCGAAGCGCTCTATCGGCGCTTCGACGACGCGCGCGCGGGGAGCGGCGGGGTCACGATCCTCGTCGGGGCGACGGGCACGGGCAAGTCGACGCTCGTCGGGGAGCTCGTCCGCGACTTCCGCGTGCGCGGCGCCCAGGTCCTCGTCGGCCGGGCGCCCGCGCTCGACGCGCCGCCCCCGCTCTCCCTGATCCGATCGGCGATCGAGAGCGCCCGCGACCTCGCGGCGGCCGCGGACGAGCCGCTCGGCGGCCCCTCGGGCCCGGCGAGCGTCCTCATCGGCTTCGCCCCGCGCCTCCGCCTGTCGGAGCTCCCGACGCCGGTCCGCATCGAGGAGCGCCTCCTCTCCGAGATCGAGGAGGCCGACGAGCGGGGCGAGCTCGCCCGCGAGCCGCTCTGGTCGGGCCTCATCGAGCAGTTCCGCGAGGTCTCGCGCACCGGCCCGACGGTCCTCGTGCTCGAGGACCTGCACCGGAGCGACGACCTCTCGCTGGAGGCGATCGAGTACCTCGCCGGTCGTCTCGCCGATCGTCCGTTCTGGATCCTCGCGACGTCCCGGCCGTTCGAGGCGCTCCCGGAAGCCCGGCGCGCGCGGCTCGAGGAGTTCGAGGGCGCGGTGCGCGCGCGCCGGACCTACCTGCGGCCGTTCACGTCCGCGGAGGTCGCCGAGTACCTCCGCTGGCGCGAGCCGGACCGGGAGTTCTCGACGGAGGAGGTCGCGCGCCGCTACTCGGAGACCGGCGGGAACCCGCTCCTGCTCGAGCAGTTCGACCGCCGCTGGCCGACCCCGCCGCCCGGCGCCGCTG